>USCK01000027.1 GCA_900553205.1 uncultured bacterium
CAAAGATAGGATATCGCCTTTGTGGATTTGATATTCTTCTATTGCGCTAGCAGGTATTGAATTGATGGTAAAAACAATTATTAAAATAATTATTTGGATTTTTGCTCTCATTTCAAAATTAATTATATCTTAAAAATAACAAAGGTTATGATAAAAAATAATCTTTGTAAATATTAATGGTCAAAATCTAAAGTTGGTTGTATAATTATATTTATCATTAAAGTTATAATTTTATTGGAGAAGTTTTATGGATAAGAATATCATCTGTATGAAATGGGGAGATAAGTTTGATGCAGGTTATGTAAACCGTTTATATGAAATGGTTGAAAAGAATATTACAATTCCTCATAGGTTTGTATGTTTCACAGACAATGGAGAAGGTATTAATCCAAATGTTGAGATTAGACCTATTCCACCTTTATGTGAAGATGGTATTCCTGACAGAATGTGGAAAAAATTAACTGTATTCAATAAAGATTTGTATGATTTGGAAGGTACAGCTCTTTTTTTGGATTTGGATATTATTATTCGTCAAAGTTTAGACCCGTTCTTTGAAGAAGAAGGTGAGTTCTTGATTATCAAGGACTGGGATTTTCCAAACGATATAATCGGAAACTCATCAGTATTTAGATTTGAAATAGGTAAACACCCTGAAGTTCTTGAACATTTTAGAGAGTTAGGGTCTGCAGTTAGAAAACATTTCCAAAACGAACAAGCATTTTTGACTTATGAAATGTTTGAAAAAGGTATTTTAAAATACTGGAATTCTGATTGGTGTGTAAGTTTCAAACGCTGTTGTTTACATAAATTCCCATTATGTTGGTTCAAGGTTCCAAGAGATCCTGAAGAAGCTAAGATCGTAATCTTCCATGGCAAACCAAACCCTGAACAAGCATACAAAGGTTACTTCGGTAAAATGGGATTCAGAATGATTTTACCTACAAAATGGTTAGATAAGTATTGGGTTCATAACAAGTAAAAGAGGTTAAAAGAAATATGATATTAGTTACAGGTGGCGCAGGATATATAGGCAGTCATTGTGTCTTGGCTCTATTGGATAAAGGCTTGGATGTAGTAGTTTTTGACAGTCTTGAAACAGGACATATAGAAACAATCGAAACTCTAAAATCAGCTGATGCAAAAGGCAAAGTAGTTGATTTTATAAAAGGCGATTTGAAAAATCTGAGTGATATAGAATCAGTTTTCGAAAAACATAATATTGATGCAGTTATCCATTTTGCAGCATTTTCGCTTGTCGGAGAATCTGTGAAAGAACCTCAAAAATATTATTATAATAATGTTTATGGAACATTGAATCTCTTGAACGCTATGTTATCTCATAATGTTAAAAAGATTGTATTTTCATCAACTGCAGCAACTTATGGTGAACCCGAATATACTCCAATAGATGAAAATCATCCACAAAGTCCAATTAATCCATACGGAAATTCTAAACTTATGGTTGAAAAGATTATGGACGATTATTCAAAGGCTTATGATTTAAGAAGTGTAAGACTAAGATATTTTAATGTTGCAGGTGCAGATGCACAAACCAGAGTAGGAGAATGGCATGAACCTGAAACACATTTGATTCCGAATATCTTAAAATCAACTCTAGGTTCAGGCAAAACTTTTGAGTTGTATGGCGAGGATTATCCTACAAAAGACGGTACTTGTGTAAGAGATTATATAAATGTAGAAGATTTGGCTCAAGCACATCTTTTGGCGCTTGAATACTTAAATAAAGGTGGCGAAACAAACTATTTTAACCTTGGTACAAAACAAGGTGATACAGTAAAAGAGGTGTTCAGTGCTTGCGAAAAAGTAACAGAACAAAAGATTCCTGTTAATATGATGCCACGCAGACCGGGCGACCCTGCAACATTGGTAGCAGATAATACAAAAGCTAAAACAGTATTAGGCTGGAATCCTGAACATACTTTAGAGGACAGTATTAAAACAGCTTATAAATACGCTTTGCGTTTAGGGAAATAGTAAAAATAATTAATTAGAAATAGAGAGTAGTGAATTCTTTTCACTACTCTCTATTTTTTATATTTCTGTAACAAAAAAATAAATTTTTGTTACAGTAAAAAACTTTTATTTCCTATAAGAATATATTTGAATTATCATAATGAAGGAAAGGGAACTTTATATGAAATTAGGAATTTTAGAAAAGATTTTACCACCTGATAACAAAATATTCTTTGATATTTTTGTTGATGCTGCTACAAATTGCAAAAAAACTGCAATTTTGTACAACGAAGCTCTAACAAATGGTATCAATGAAGATATGCTTATGCAGGTTAAAATCTTAAAAAGAAAAGGCAGTGACTTGGAAAGAGAAAGTATTGCACTTTTGAACAGTACTTTTATCACTCCTATTGATAGAGAAGATATCCAGTTACTTGCTTCAATGCTTAGAAAGATTAACAAAAAGATATGTCAGGCTTTCTTAAATTTTTATGCTTACAATATTGATAAACCTACAGAGGAAATGTATCAACAAGGTAAAATCATTATGAAAGCTACATCAGAAATGACTCATACAGTTAGTTTGTTGAAAAAATTACATAAAACAAAAGATATCACAAACTCAAGAGCAATGATGAAAGAAATTGAAACTTTAGGTGATGATATACTTCTAAGAGCAACAACAGAGTTGTTCTCAGGGAAATATGATCCGGTTACAATTATAAAGTTTAGAGATATATATAAGGACTTGGAGAATGCGTTAGACAGATGTCATTCGGTAGCGGATGAAGTTCTAAATATCGCTCTCAAGAATAGTTAGGTTATGACAGTTACGATTTTATGTTTAATTATTTTAATAGGAGTTGCGTTAGTATTTGAATTTATTAACGGGTTCCATGATTCAGCCAATGCCATTTCCATGGCAATTTCTACAAAAGCACTTAGCCCCCGTTATGCAGTTTTATATGCTGCAATTTTTGACTGCGCAGGTGCTTTATGTGGTACTCATGTTGCTAAAACGATTGGTGTCGGTATGGTTGCCCATGATGCGATTACACAGTTAGTTATTCTCTGTGCGTTATTGGGTGCAATTATTTGGGGGCTTGGAATTCCTTCGAGTTCTTCTCATGCCTTGATTGGTGGACTTTTGGGTGCATCAATTATGCACGCATATTTATTATTAGATAAAAGATATGACTTGATATTAAGATTACCTCAATTCCATTTTGAACACCCTGCACTAGATGTTGTAAACGAGCATAATGTTCTGGACTTGGTAATAATACCAATGGTTACATCGCCAATATTCGGATTTTGTGTAGGTATTGTTGTAATAAGTATTCTTTTAATAATATTCGGTAGATTAAAACCTGAATTATTAAACAGAACTTTTAGAAAATTGCAGCTTGTATCTTGTGGTTTCTTAGCATTCAGTCATGGCTCAAACGATGCTCAAAAAACAATGGGTATTATAACCTTGTCTTTGATAACATTTGGAATCTTAAAAGGTGATACAAACTTTGATATTCCTTTGTGGGTAATCCTTATTTGTGCGTTTGCTCTATCCTGTGGTACTATGACCGGTGGGTGGAGAATTATCAAGACAATGAGTTCAAAGATTGTTAAGATGAAACCAATGCATGGCTTTGCTGTTGAAATGTCTGCATCAGGTATTATTTTGACAGCTTCTCATTTCGGTATCCCTGTTAGTACAACACATATTATTTCCACTGCGATTATGGGTGTAGGAAGTGTTGTAAAAGCAAGTGCCGTAAAATGGGGTATTGTTAAAAGTATCATTACAGCTTGGGTATTAACAATTCCAATTTGTATGATTATGTCAGCAGGAATTTATTATATTTTAGTAAAGACTCCTCTTGCTGCATTCGGTCAATATAGCTAAGAATCAATATTATTATAGGTACAAAACAGAGTTGCCTTACGGTAGCTCTGTTTTTGTATAAAGCTTTGTAAATTAAAAATTAATTTGTAAGGGCAAGGTGCTTAGTAATGACAAACCGATGTTCAAACAATTATTTGAAATCTTCCATATACAAAAATTTCATAAAGCTGAATAAGAAAAAATAAGTTTAAGAAAAAACAAGGTCTTTAAACCTAAAGACCTTGTTTTTGTTATATTATTATGATTAATCTTGTTACTCGAATATTGTAAAAAATATAGAAGTGAAAAGCCCTGCAAGTACACAATAATATGCAAAAACTTTCAACGAATATTTACCCAAAAATTTTAAGAAATATTTTATGCAAAGATACCCCACGACTCCAGAAATAACAGTTCCGATAGTTATGTTTGTCCAGTTGTATGAGACAAGTTCTTTCATATCAATTTTTACGAAAGGGTAAACCATTGAAGCACCAAGTATAATTGGAATACTTAGAAGAAAGGAATATCTTGCAGCTGTTACTCTGTCTATTTTTCTGAATAATCCTGATGCAATCGTCCAACCTGAGCGAGAGAACCCGGGGAGAGCTGCCAAGCCTTGTGCTACAGCCATAATTATTGAAGATTTGAAATCCATACTGCTAGATTTTGTTGTCAATTTGTTTGAATAAGTTTCACTAATAAATAACAAAATCCCTGTAATAACAAGTAATATGCCAACAATTACAGGTGAATAAACAAGTTTTTCTGCAACCTCATTAATAGGGAATGCTATCAAAACAGTTATAATTGTACCAAGTATAATATACAATCCGAGTTTGCAGTTATGATTTGTATAATCTTTCTTTTTGATACCTTCAATAAGTGCAGATAAGATTTCCCATACTTCTTTACGGAAGTAGATTAATACGGCAATTAGAGTTCCCAAATGAAGCATTATATCAACAAAAACTTCCATATTAGATTGCTGATGAATAGGTATATTGTTGAATACTTTATAAAAATTTGAAGTGAATACAAGGTGTGCTGAACTTGATATTGGTAAGAATTCGCTTAATCCTTGTACAATGCCCATAAATATAATTTGAAGTAAATCCATTATTATTAATCCTCATAATATGTTGCACATGATGTAGATGTTTCCCAAACAGATACTTTGCTAATATTTGGGATAGTTTCTTTTAATTTATTAAAAATAAACTTAGCAAGAATTTCGCTGCTTGGGCTTATGTTTGCAAAATCCTCTAATTCGTTAATATCTTTGTGGTCTAACAAGTCCAAAACTTTTTTCATTTCTTTTTTTAGAACTTTGTAATCAATAAGAATATTGCTTTTATCTAAATTGTTTCCTTTTACATACGCTTCTACCAACCAATTATGACCATGTTGGTTTTCACATTCGCCGTCATAATTCAGCAAGTGGTGAGCTGCAGAAAAGGTCATTTGTTTTTTGATTTCAAACATAACATCTCTCCTTTTTGTCTATTTTATAACAAACTACTCAATTATAAAAATTTTATGTATAATAATTATATGTTTGAACAAAATTTAGCTAAATTAAATAATAAAAGATTAAGAGATGAGTTGTTAAATACACCTATTACAGACTGTACTGGTGATATTGCATTTGTTACAACCGAGAATGGGAATGTAATATTTTTAAAGGGTGAAATTCCTACAGACGATACTATCGACCCGATAGGCTTTGCAAAATCTCTTGTAACTCAAAAGATGAAAGAGTTTACCAGAAATGATGTAATTGTTTGTGTTGGTATTGGTGTTGGATATATTTTAGATGAACTTTATTCTTCAACCCAAGCAAAAATCGTTATATATGAACCTGATTCAAAATTCTTGAGATTTGTGTTTGAGGTTGTTGATTTAACTCAATATATTTCGGATAAACGAGTATTTATCTCTGATGATATGTACGAATGTATAGATTTTGTCTTAAAAGATTATCTTGATGACAAATTTGAATTTGCAGTATCACCAATTTTGGCGCTGTTTTATAAAAATGAGATTGAAGAGTTTACAAGTCACTTGTATTCAAGATTAAAAGGTAAAATAGTTGATATCAACACTGTTAAGGCACTTTCTAAACAATGGGTCAGAAATGTTATTGATTTTGTTAATCTTGATAGAAAATACTATTCAATACAAGATTACAAATGGAAGTTTACAGGCAAAAATGCTTTGATATTAGGTGCAGGCCCTTCGCTTGCCGATAACATCGAAAAAATAAAATCTATGAGAGATAAGTTTGTTGTGTTTGCTGTAAATAAAACTCTCAAATATTTAGAAGAAAATGATATTGTACCTGATTTTGCAGTGTTTGCAGATGCCAAGAATATCGGCAGATGGTATAACTTGTCAGATGAATATACTGCTAAGTTGAATATAATAACAGACTGGAAATCTGAAGGTTTTATTTCAAAACTTAAATCAAAAAGTTTAACGGTTTATTTTTCTGACAATGAATTGTTCTTGAATAAATATGCAAAAGATTTAGATATTCAGCTTTTCTCTGCAGAGCCTACAACGACATTAATATCTTTGATGTGCGCAAATTATATGGATTTCGAAAAAATATATTTCTGTGGCTTTGATTTGGCATTCAAAGACAATCAGGTTTATTCAGATGGACAAACTGCGCAGGTCAATGATGGACAAGCTTATATCAGTCGAGGAAGAAAACAAATTGTTGAAGTTCCTTCAATCACAGGAAATTCTGTACAAACAAGAGAAGATTATTCAATATTTATAAAAACTGTCGAAACTATAATCAAAACTCGTGGTTTGAAAAACTTGTATAATATTACGGATTTTGGAGCCTTGATTGAAGGTATGAACTATACCTCTTTTGACAGTATCAATATTTATGGCGAAAAACCTGATATAGATTCAGAAATCGCACAGTTACCTGTATGTGATAAAGATTTCAAAAAATGTATGGAGCTTGAAAAAGCTGCAATGATAAATATTCACCAAAATGTATTAGGACATTCTCCAATCGGTATGGTTACAAAGAAAATAATTTCTAACACAAGTATTCTGTATGAATATTTACAGTTGGAGTTGATAGAACTCTCAAGAAATATGGGAGAACCGGATGCTGTTGATACTTTTTATTCAAAATTTATTTTAGCATTGGATAATCTTTTGGCAATTATAGGATAATATAAAATGATAACAACACAAAACCTTACTGTGAGTTTTGGCTCACAAGTACTATTTAAGAATGTAAGTATAAAATTTACCCCTGGGAATTGTTATGGGTTGATAGGTGCAAATGGTGCAGGAAAAAGTACTTTTTTGAAAGTTCTTGCTGGTGATATTGAGCCGACAGAAGGTGAAGTGCATATCCAAAAAGGTCAAAGAATTGCAGTATTAAAACAAAACCACTTTGAATTTGATGAATATCCTGTAATTGAAACCGTAATAATGGGGCATAAAGAACTTTATCAAGTAATGAAGGAGAAAGATGAACTTTATGCAAAACCTGATTTTAATGATGAGGACGGTATGCGAGTTGCAGATTTAGAAACTCGTTTTGCAGAGCTTGATGGTTGGCAGGCAGATTCAATGGCTGCCTCTTTACTGTCAGAATTGGGAATTGATGATTCTTTGCATTATTCTTTGATGAGTGAACTGTCTGGTAGTGAAAAGGTCAGAGTATTATTGGCTCAGGCTTTGTTTGGCAATCCTGATATTTTGTTATTAGACGAACCTACAAACCACTTGAGTTTGGAAACTATTGCTTGGTTAGAAGAATTTTTAATCAATTTCCAAAACACAGTTATTGTTGTATCTCACGACAGACAGTTTTTAGATAATGTATGTACACATATTGCTGATATTGATTACAAAAATATTCAGCTTTATACAGGTAACTATTCTTTCTGGTCACAGGCTAATATGTTGATTCAAAAACAAAAAGAAGAACAAAATAAAAAGACAGAAGAAAAGATTGCCGAATTGAAAGCTTTTATTGCGAGATTTAGTGCAAATGCTTCAAAAGCTAAACAGGCAACTTCTAGAAAAAATATGTTGGATAAATTGTCATTAGAAGAAATTATACCGTCCTCAAGACAATATCCTAGAATTAGATTCAATTATGTAAAAATTCCTGGGAAAGATGTTGTAACAATAGATAAATTAAACAAATCAGTTGACGGGAATTTGTTAATAAAGAATTTCAGCTTAGATGTTGTGCAAGGTGAAAAAATTGCTTTTATATCACCTGTACCTATGACAATAACAACCTTGTTCCAAATGTTGGCAGGTGAAGTAGAGCCTGATTCAGGGAAAATTGATTGGGGCGTTACTGCAACTCGTTCATATTTTCCAAAAGATAATACAAAATATTTTGATAATGATTTGAACTTGATTCAATGGCTGGCACAGTTCTCTAAAGAACAACATATAAGTTATTTAAGAGGATATTTGGGCAGAATGTTGTTTTCGGGTGAAGAAAGTGAAAAACTGTCAAAGGTTTTGTCAGGTGGTGAAAAAGTAAGATGTTTGTTTGCCAAAATGATGGTTGAAGAATCAAATGTACTTATTTTTGATGAACCTACAAACCATTTGGACTTGGAATCAATAACAGCGTTGAATAATGCTTTGATAGATTATACAGGTACGGTTCTGTTTACTTCTCAAGATTATCAGTTTATTAATACTGTTGCGAATAGAATAATTGAGATTACTCCACACGGTTGGATAAATGCACAATGTAAATATGAAGAATACCTTGCAAATCCAAATTACCAAAAGAGAAGAAAAGAACTGTATAAAATGGGTGCGTTAGCTTAAATTTTTACTTTATTGAGCGCTAACAAAATATCTCTAACAAGGCTCGAAAGAGATTCTTCGCCTACGGCTCTGAATGACATTCTTAACTCTTATTCACTTCTTTATAATGTCTATATGTATCAATAGCAAGTCCGAATAGACCAATCGCTGTTCCATAGATTAAAGCTCTTTTTGCCATAACCTTTGGCATAGAAAGGTTATGAAGCCCTTTTATATACTCTTTGTATTCTTTTACATTAACACCTTTGGCATGAAGTCCTGCAATCGCAGATTTTTTCTCTGCAAAAGAGTAGTTTTTATATTCTTCAACTGCTTTTTTTGCTGAACTTCTTGCAGAATATACGGTCGCAAAACCGTCTCCAATCCCTGCACATATACCAAATAATATTCCGTTACCTGTGCTTTTGAATCCTGATTTTGTAAAGGTTTGATTAGTTGTTTGAGTCTGCTGTGTCGTAGTGTTATCAACAACTTTTGGGGTAGTTGTTGCAGGCTTTGGAATTACACTTTTTATTGCTGATAATACCATTTTCAAACCTTATAATTAAGTCACTATGTTTGTAATAAAACAAGTAAAATAAAAAATTGCGAAATTGTTAATATTTATTTACAGAAAACAGGTAAATTTTAAAATGTAAAATTAAACAATTCTTTAATTTCTACATCAAGAGCGTTTGCAATAGATATAAGTGTTTGTAATGAAGGATTGGTTTCTGCGCGTTCAATTTGACCAATGAAGTTAAAATTCAAATTGACTTTTTCTGCGAGTTTCATTTGAGATATTTTTTGTAGCTACTTGATAAAATAAGATAAATATTTACCTATAGTAAATATTTATCTTATCAAAGGAACGAAAAACAATGTCATTGGAAGCCTGACATTGTACCCGATACAATAATCACCATTAATCAACAGCTAATGCCGATTGATTGTGTCGGGTTATAAAAAAAGCGACACATAGTGTCGCAAGTCTTAACTTAATCTTATCTTACTATCTTTCCCTAATTTCCCACATAGGGTTGATAAGAGAAACCTTTGAAAAGGTTTGCTCTATTAATAAATCTTGCCTAGGCTGCAGCGTTTTCGTATAATGCTTCCATCATTGCATCATAGAATTTTGGTCCAAGAATATTCATTCCTTCTTCGCTTGATTCAACTTGTTTATTTTCTTCATTGATTCTGCCACTTGCGATAGCCATATCTGTATGGAAGTTTACTGCATCTGTATCTGCATCAGAGATTTGAGCCATTTCTCTTGTTTCTTTAGGGGCTTCAGTTTTGCCAAGAGCACCAAGAGTTGATTTTGTATCGGCTTTTACAGGTTTTTCTTCGATATATGTATTAACTTTATCAATGTTTAATTCAGTGTCATCAAGTAAAGCCATCAAATCATTAACAGAAACTTCATCAAATTCACCTTTAGCTTGAGTATTATTTGATTTAGTGAAAGAATCACCAATAGGGTCACTAATATTTGCTAATTGGTTTTTGAAAGCTGATTGAACATTTTTAGCTTCTTTAACTTCTTTTCCAGTATTTATTTGAGAATCTTTTGTTTCTATGTTACCAGCATTTCTCATAGCTGAAAAGAAAGCGTTTTTAAAACCATTAATATCGAAACCCATAGTATATTCTCCTATTTTCCTAATTATTTATTTCTTATGTATATATAAAGTATATACAAGATGAAAAATTGCCTTTTTAGTCCTATAATATTAAGAAATGTTACAAGGCGTAGGCAAGGTGTGAAAATGCGCTGTTTTTGACCAATTTTGCATATTTATTTCATCTATTTGTATGATGAATTATTATAAAAATAAATCAATAATATGTTTGGAGATAGTGTAGGTGAAAGCATGGCAGGAGAGTTTTTTTATCCACAAACAAATGGAGAGTTATCAGATTCTATTACTCAGAATTGGACAGAACAAGCTCTCGAATGTTACCGTTTGAACGGTGATTGCTCTCAATGCTCAATATCAAAAGGGCATTATTCTTTTGTCTGCCAAATGCCTAAAGTTATTGAAGCGCTAAAAGCTCTTTACGGCGAACCTCAATAAAGATTTGTTATCTGTTGGTAAGCTCTTATTTAGCTTTGTTTTTGTGCTAATATGTTTCTTGGAGGTAGTTTTTGCTAAATCAATTTTCAAGAACAGTATTAATGATAGGTGAAGAAGCGCTTGAGAAGCTTCAAAATTCCAGAGTTGCAGTATTCGGTGTCGGAGGGGTCGGAGGCTATACGGTAGAAGCACTTGCTCGCAGTGGGGTTGGTGCTATAGATGTAATTGATGATGATAAGATTTGTATAACAAATGTAAATCGTCAAATCCTTGCGACTACCAAAACTGTAGGTAAATACAAAACTGATGTTGCAGAAGAAAGAATTTTGGAGATTAATCCTAAGGCAAAAGTAACAAAATACAATATGTTTTTTACACCTGATAATGCTGATGAATTTGATTTTTTAAAATACGATTATGTTGTAGATGCGATAGATACTGTCGTTGGTAAATTAGCAATGGTAGAAATCACAAACAAACTTGGAATTCCTATTATTAGTGCTATGGGTGCAGGAAACAAAATGGATCCGACAAAATTTGAGGTTACGGATATCTACAAAACCTCTGTATGCCCCCTAGCAAGAGTTATGCGTCAAGAGTTGAGAAAACGCAAAATCAAAAAATTAAAAGTTGTGTACTCAAAAGAAACGCCGATAACACCTAATGAGGAGTGTGAAGTAAGTTGCAGGCATCATTGTGTTTGTCCTCCGGGGACTGTCAGAAAATGTACAGCCCGTCACCAAATCCCAGGCAGTAATGCCTTTGTACCTTCTGTTGTCGGCTTGATTATCGCAGGCGAGGTTATAAAAGATTTAATAGGTTACAAAAAGTAAATAAATATATCTTATAGGTCGGTTTTGGGGTATAATAAAACCTGTAGAGGAGTATTTTATGAGCTTTTTGAATAAATTATGTTCTGTTAGAAAAATAGATGACCATATTATTTTTATGTTTTGTGGTGTTCAAATAAAGATTAAATACAAATCTCATTTTAATTGCCCAACAGTTAAAGATATAGGGGTTACAAATAACAAACGTGATACAAAAGTTATTGTATCGCTTACAACTTTTCCGGGGCGTATAAATTCTGTTCACAAAACAATTTCAACTCTTTTGACACAAACCTTGAAACCTGATGAGGTTATTTTATGGTTGGCAGAGGCTCAATTTCCGAAAAAAGAGTTACCTGAACAATTAACTAATCTTCAACAATACGGTTTGACTATAAAATGGTGTGAGGATTTACGCTCTTATAAAAAGCTTATTCCCGCATTGGAAGAATATCCAAACGATATTATTATCACAGTCGATGATGATTTGTATTATGCAGAGGATACGGTAGAAACGCTGTATAATTCGTATATTAAATATCCAAAGAATATCCACGCTCATCGTTGTGGACAAGTTTTCTTAAAGAAAAACAAAATAGAAGATGTTTCTATGAGAAAATTATATTTTGCAGAGTTTGAAGGTGCATCTTATTTTTATAGACAAATAGGTTATGGTGCAGTCTTGTATCCTCCAAATTCTTTGTATGGTGATGTATTGGATAGAAAAAAGTTTACAACTTTAGTTCCGACTCATGATGATATTTGGTTCTGGGTTATGGCAGTATTGAATAATACCAAAATCCGTTCAGTAAAGGGATATAACGAGTCTGTTAATTATGTCGAAGATACTCAACAAGTCGGACTTTGCAAAATTAACAAGGCTGCAAATGAAGGTGGTTCTGTGACAGATGCAATAGAAAAATTGTCTGAATTGTATCCAAAATTTATGTGCATACTAGAAGAAGAAAGTGTATAGAGTGTTCAAGTTTATCAAATCTTTGTTTTGGCAAATAATAAATTCAATAATAAAAATTTGTTTAGAAATTTTTGTTTTTAACAGAAGAATCCGAAGAATATTGAAGGGTGATTTTGCAAAATTTTATCTTAATAAATATGTAAGCAAAGCAGTTAAACAACCTGTTGAAGTTAAAGAAATCGCAGAGCCATACAGGATTTGGCAATATTGGGAACAAGGGTTGGAGAATGCACCAGAGATTGTGCAGGCATGTTTGGATAGTGTTGCTAAGTATAACCCTGATATAGAACGAGTAATCATTTCGCCTAAAAATGTAAGAGAATATGTAAATATCCCTGATTTTATCTACAAATTGAAGGAAAAGGGTATAATAAAACTTGCACAATTTTCTGACATATTAAGAACATATTTGTTAGTTGAACATGGTGGTTGTTGGATAGATGCAACTGTTTTGTTGACGGCACCGTTACCTCAATATATCAAAGATGCTGAGTTATTTGTGTTCAAGGCTGATGAAAAAGCAGATTTAGACGGATTGAATATGGCAAGTTATTTTATATCTGCAAAACCTAATAATAGAATCATTATTCAGTGTCAAAGATTCTTTGAGAATTATTGGAGAGAAAACAATTTCTTAGTAAATTATTTTTCTTTTTTACACGCATTTACAATGATTGCGCTTAAAAATAAAGATATATGGGAAAAAGTTCCGTTCTTTAGTTTTATACCTGTTCAACAAATGCAGGCAGAGCTTGTAAAACCGTATAACAAAGAACGATTTGAACAACTTAAACAAATGACACCTATACATAAATTGACATATAAACCAAAGGTTATGACAAAACAAAAAAATGTAAATCTTGAAGGTTCTTTGTATGAGGCTATAATTGAGGGAAAAATATATGACTAAACTAAACATTGCGTATGCTCCTGATGACAGTTATATGAACATGACTATCGTATCTATGTTCAGTGCATTGCAGAATAATATTGATTCAGAAGTTGAGTTTATTATTCTTTATTCAAATTTGTCTGAGAACAGTTGGAAAAAACTAAAAGATTTTGAGAATAAGTTTAATTGTTCTATTAGATATATCAAAATGAACGAAGAGGTGTTCAAAGATTTGCCTATGTCGAAATGGGTTACTGTGCAGGCATGGTTTAGAATACAAATTCCTGATTTGTGTCCTGATTTAGATAGGGTATTGTATTTAGACTGTGACACAATGGTTAATGGCAGTTTGCGAGAATTGTTCACAATGAAAATGGGTGATAATTATGTCGCAGCAGTAAAAGATGTTTGGGATGTCAAAAAACATTTAAAGCGCTTGGAGATGAAAAGTGATTCATATTTTAATTCCGGTGTTTTGTTGATGAACTGTGAACAGTTTAGAAAAGATAATGTTTTTGAAAAAATAAAAGAATATTCTCTTGCAAACAAAAAAATAATAAAATTCTGTGACCAAGATACTTTGAACAAGGTTATAGATACAAAGAAAATTAATCTTCCACAGAAATATAATTTTATGGATACTTGGTGGAGAAACTATTACAACGAGTATCAGGGACAAGACTTGATAAATTATGAAGAAGCTAAAAAATCACCGATTATTGTTCACCTTACAGGGTTGAAGCCTGATGTAAAAGGATGTAAAAATTCAATGGCTGAAAAATGGTGGTATTATGCGAGATTAACCGAGGTTTATTTAGAAGAAACAGAAAAATTCAAAAATTCTAAAGCTCCTCAAAAGAAATTTAAACCTTTATCATTGTTATTCAATGTAAAAAATGAATACAGAGGTAAGGATAAATGGAAAGTTTTGACCCTTTTAGGATTTAAACTAAAATTTAGAACCGAATGTGCAGAGAAGGTGTTTGTTGTATTTAATACTGCATTTATTGGTGATGTGTTGGTAAACAATGCACTTGTCCAAAATATAAAATATTTTTATCCGAATTCAAAAGTCGTTTTCGTTGTACAACCTCAGTTTGCTGATGTTGCAAGATACCAAAAAGGTGTAGATGAAGTTGTTTGTTTTGACAAAAAACATGATAATAATCTTGCAGGGCTTATTAAGTTTATAAGAAACTTCCCTTATAAGAGGATTTTTGCATCATTTGTGTTGTATTCAAATGATAGAAACTTGATTTTGTCCAGATTGTTGGGTGCAAAACATATAATAACAGAGCCTCATGGCAAGTTTACAGAGCTTATGTCAACAAAAGAAGGATTCAAGCGAAACACTTATGTTCACAAAAAAGATGTTGCAACAGGATTAATTGAATCATTGACAGGGAAGGCTATATTGGATTTGCCGATTGTATATGAACCACCTTATGTTGAAACTGATTTCTTACCGTTAGGTAAAGATTATGTTGCAATAACTGCGACAAGCAAATTCAAGCCAAAAGATATGTCGCCTGAAATTGCTGTTGAATTGATAAACAAACTGAAATCTGTTAACAAAGTTCCTGTGATTTTGGGTGCAGGTGAAGTATCAAGAGCGTTTGCTCGTGATATTGAACAGTTAGGCGCAGGTGATGTTGTTAATTTGGTTGATAAGACAGATTTTGTTCAACTGGCAAATGTTCTAAAACGCTGTTCTGTACTTGTTTCAGTCGATACCGGTACAATGCACTTTGGGAATGCTCTTAATGTTCCGACAGTTGCAGTATTTTATGCAACCGGCATGGAGATGTGGGCGCCACAACCTAATTTGTACAAAACTGTTGTACTTTCAGGCACTCCTAATGCAGAAGAAATCTTTGAAGCAGTAAAAACTCTTTCGTGAGGGTTTATAATGTCATTCAGATTATCTGTCATTACGAGCGTTAGCGAAGTAATCCAGAAAAAATATTGCAGGCAAACTATTAAGGAACTGGATTGCCACGA
>USCK01000028.1 GCA_900553205.1 uncultured bacterium
CATTTGCTAAAAATAATAAACTTACAACTGTCACAAACAATTTTTTCATACCAAAATTATATGCGAAATTCTGTTGGAAATCCAGAAAAAGGTATGGAATAATATTATATATGTCTCTTTTACTGATTATTCCCTCGTTTTAACTCCTTTGAAACGAGGGTTGTCCTTTGTTTATCGATTATTATTTTCTTTCTGCTCGACAAGCCAAAAAACTTGCTTTTTTAATAGTTATTAACTAAAATAAATTTATGGGTTTATTTCAAGAAAATCAAAAAGCAAAAATAATTTTTGAAGCTGATGATAAAGTTGTTGAAATGGATTGTTATATCGAAAAAATTTATTACGACAGACTAAAATTGAAGTTACCCAAAGCTGCAAACAGATATACTCCATATCTCAAAACAGGAAATAAACTCACTCTAAATGTCTTTTCTCATGCAGGGGTTATAGTACAGGATTCCATAATACTAAATTCTCCACTGGAAAAAGATTTTACAATCGAATATGATATGGACGCAGTGAAAATTGAAAATAGAAGACGGAAGAAAAGATATTCGGCAAATTGTGATTTGATTATATTCAGACCTTTGCTTGGTAATATTGAAACACAACTGATAGATTTGAGTACAAGTGGTTTGAGATATTACTCAGACATACCGTTAGAAGCAGGTTCTGAATTCGATTGCAAATTGATACTAAAATCTACAGATGCAAAAATTTTGTTTAAAGGTAGAATATTAGATAATAAAGGACTACCTGCAGGCGTATATAGAATGTTTATCAATAAAATTGCATATAAAGATAAACAAAGATTATTGGATTACTGCGAAACTGTCCTTGCTAACTATGGAATATAATAAATGAAAGATAATATGAAAATGATTGAAAATACACCGGTTGATAATGAACAACATAACAACAAAGTTAAAAAAGCGATAGAACGCTGTCAACTGGATTTGCAAAAAGACCCTAATAATGCAAAATTACATATCAAGTTAGGTGATTTATATTTACAATGGCACTTGGATATTTTCAACTCTTGTCAGTATATTGATGAAGCTATTACTGAATATCAATGTGCATTGGAAACATATATGGATTCTGCTGAAATATATTATAAAATCGGTAAAGCCCAATTCTACAAAGGCGATTTGGATAAAGCCATTAATTACCTGAATATGGCAATAGAAAAAAATAACAAGTTTGCAAAAGCATATTTGGTTTTGGCAGAAACTTATACAAGAAAGGCTTATTTCTTTGAAGCTATTAATGCCGCAAAATCTGCAATTAAGTATAAACCTTTCAGAAATTCAAGTGCACACTATTTGTTGCACAAGCTGTATCAGGCTTCATCTTTCAGAGATTTCAAAAAGAATACACAAGCAAGATTTGAATATCTTTTGTCATTATTAACATTTCCATTTGACAAGAAAGCTATTTCAAATTTAGGTAGAAGTCTTTCTTATTTAAGATTCTTCCCAACACTCATCACAGGCTTTTATTATGTTCAAATAGGAAATATTGAGGCTGCAATAAACCTCTATTCAAACGCTATAGAAAAAGCTCCTGGGTTTGTTCCTCTATACTGTTTGTTGGGTGATGCTTATCTTGCTGTTGGACATTTTGAAGATGCAATAACAGAATACAAAATGGCAATATGGTTAGATAGTCTTAATATTCCTGCATACAGACATCTGTGTCAGGCTTATGAAGAACAAGGGGATTATGATAGAGCAATAGAGGTTTATTTGAAACTTATCTCTATAATGCCTACTGTACCTGATTTCCATTCAAATTTGGCTAATTTATACTATGTAAAAGGAGATGTTCCATCTGCAATTTCTCAATATCAAGCAGCAATTACCTTGAATCCAAACAGACGCTGGACAAGTGTCATTGCTCAAACTTTAGGATTTGTATATCAAGAAAATCAAAACAATCTTGATGCTGCAATATGCTCTTATCAGAACGCATATACAATGACTCCTGAGGATATTGATATATATATCAACCTTGGCAGTGCATTTTATGACAAAGAAGATTATGACAACGCAGTAACAGTTTATAGAAAAGCTCTTGAACTTGAACCTGAAAACTCAAAAATTCATTGTAACCTTGGTTTCTTGCATTGGGGTAAAGGTAATACAGAAGAAGCTATTAAAGAATACGAGTTGGCTATCAAGTATGATGAAAACTATGATATTGCATACAATAACCTTGGTGTTATTTACCTTGATGATTTAGGTAGAGTTCAAAAAGCTATAGAATTGTTCAAAAAATCAGCAGAAACAAATCCGAACTATGCATTGGCTCATTTCAATTTGGCAAGAGCAATTACAATAGTAGGTGATAAAATTGAAGCTGCTAAATTGTATCAAATAGCACAAGATATAAACAAAGTAACGAATGAAATAGATCCTCAAGATATCGTAGATAAGATTAACGGACTATTCTCTTAGAAAAGGACAGATAAAATGGCACAAAATAACAAAATTATAATTACAGTTTCAGGAACAGATAAAGTCGGTATTGTTGCTAAAGTCGCAACAATTTTGTCAGAGTTAAATGTTAATATCGAAGATATTAAACAAACTCTAATGCAAGGTCATTTTGTGATGTTTATGTTATGCGATATAACAAATTCTCAAAATCCTTTTAAAGAAATCAAAGACAAACTTCAACAAGAAGGCGAAAGTTTTGGAGTTGAGGTTTGGGTTCAAAGAAAAGAAATCTTTGATACAATGCATGGTATCGGTTAGATTTTTATATAAAAATTTTTTATTATTTATTACAAAAATGGTGGGCATTATTGTCCACCATTTAAAAATCCAACTATTTAATTGTCCAAACTTATTCTACTATAGCCTCCTCAAAATAATCTACTACCGTTGACATTACACTGTCGAAGAAGGTTGAAAGCTCAACAGATACTTCGTTTTTCAGATCATGTTCTGCTATTGAATCTGTTGTACTTACAAACTGAAAATCTTGGTTTAAATTCATGTTCTATTCCTCACTTACATTCTAGAAGACGATACTTATTACATAATTACATTACGGACAGATTTCCAATTTCTTTAGCGATTTTTTCTAATTTGTTACAAAAAATTTTAAAAAAGGTGCAAAATTCAATAAAAACGCTATTCTTGAATTGTTACAAATTGGGCATGGAATTTAGTGATAAAATTCTGCCTAAAAAACTGCCATAATCGTTTGCATAAATTTAGGGATAAGTACATTCAAGTATTCTATGATAGGTCTTACAAAAATAATGGATAGTAATAAACCGAGATATATTTTTAGAGGGATTGATACCATAAAGATATTCATTTGAGGCATTACTTTTGAGGTGAAGCCTAAGAGTACATCTGTAATAAGTAGAACTCCGAAGATAGGGAGTGCAATTTTTAGAGCTATGACAAATATCTGACTGACAATAAATATTATTTGTTGTACAACTTCCGGAGAAAATCCAAATCCATAACCTATAGGCATAGCTTGGAAACTGTTATAAAACGCTGCAAACAACCAGTGATGAGCGTTAATAGATATGAATACCATTGTCATCATCCAAGTGTACATTTGTGTTATGACAGGTGATGAACCACCTGACATAGGGTTTAGCGCCATATCGGCAGACAGACCCATTTGGATAGAAAACATGTTTGCACCTAATTCTATCGCAATAAACAATACATTTGCACAATACCCTATCGCAAACCCAATCAAAAACTCTTTGAATAAAATAATAGTTAATTCAGGAACAGAAGTCGGTGCAACAAACTGAATTTTTGATTGAATTAATGGAAAAACTAAAAAAGTTATTGCAGCACTAAGCCATATTTTCAACTGTTGTGGTATCGGAAATGTTGAGAACATCGGAGCAGATATAAACATTCCACTTAGGCGAGTTAATATCGCTATAAATAGAATAATATTTGCAGGTGAAAATATGTCAAATAAACTGTACATTAAGCTCCTAACAATCGTGGTAAGGTATCCATAAACTCATTAAATGTTGATATAAACAAATTAAACATCCAAGGCAGAAGAACTACCAAAACAATAACACTACCAATAATTTTTGGTACAAAGGTCAGTGTAGATTCTTGTATCTGCGTAACGGTTTGGAAAACGCTGACCAGCAAACCTAATACCATACCTGTTAATAATATCGGTACTGAAACTTCTAATACTAATACGAATGCTTTTTGTAGAAGTGTTATAATAATTTCTTGATTCATATTCTACCTCACAAACCCTTCAACAAGCGATTTGACAATCAAGTACCAACCGTCAACAAGTACAAACATGATTAACTTGAATGGTAAGGCAATCATTGTAGGTGGTAAGAACATCATACCCATTGATACCAAAACGGAAGAAACAACGATATCAATAATCAAAAATGGCAGATAAATTACAAAACCTATTGTAAAAGCTGTTTTTAACTCACTAAGAATAAATGCAGGTAAAAGACAATATGTCGGAACATCATCTTTATTTTTAGGTTTTTCTATTTTACCCATTCTTACAAAAAGTGCGAGTTCTTTTTCGTTTGTTTGTTTAAACATAAAATCCCTTATTGGAACAATAGCTCTGTCTATAGCTGCCTGTTGTGTGATTTGGCTTTTCATATATGGTTGTAATGCTTTATCATTAATTTGGTTTAGAGTTGGTGACATAACAAAGAAGGTCAAAATCAACGCCAAACTTGTAATTACCTGATTTGGAGGTAAAGTGTTTACCCCTAAAGCTTGTCTGGTTAAAGATAATACAATGACAATTCTTATGAAGGAGGTTGTCATTATAAAAATACTTGGTGCTAATGTTAAAATAGTCAACCAAATAACGATTTGGATACCGTTTGTAAAATCTTGTGGAGTGTTAGCAGGTTGCATTCCTATATTTATATTCGGAAACGAAACCGGAGCTGCACAAGCAGGCATTACTGTTACAAATGACATAAAAAAGCCAAACAGTATATATTTTAATTTTCTATTCATATCTCTCACTATCCCTATTAAAAAATAATTATCTTTTTTTATTATATAAAACAAATGCTTATAAAACAAAAACTTAATGTATTTTTTAATTTTTGTAACATGAAGGGCAATTTTTTTTGATTTCATGTTTTATATTGTTGTGTACAAATTTATCCCATGGAGTGTGTTGTGAGTATTAGTATTAATAGGGCAGTTCAAACTCGAGTTTTTCTAAATAAAATCGGTCAAACTGCAAGAAAATTGAACAAACAAGTGATGCAGGAGCTTCAAGCAGATAAACTTGAATATTCTTTTCCGAAAGCTACTGCCAAAGATTTGAAACGATTAACTTCAAATACTCTTGAAGATTCTTATAAACGTGTTCGTTGGGTAAATCCTAAAGACGGTAAAGTATATTTTATATTAGAGGAAGGTCGTTCTAAAAAAGGTATTGATGTTCGCATTTTGTCATCAGAAGGTGAATTTGTAAAAAATGCACAATTAAAGCCAAAAACCGTTGTTGTGTTTGACCAGTTCAAAAATTTGGGTGGGTTGCGTAATATGTTAAAACTTAAATTTGCAAAGAATATTTCTCATGGCGAAATTGTTGAAACATATTTACGAAGAACAAATCCTTTTGTTAATATTGAACATTTAGACCATAAGAAAAATATATTTGAATTGTTCAGATATAGAGGTGAGTTGCCACAAAAACTTGCAAGTAAAAGGTTTAAAGATTTAGATAAACAAATTAGAAAGGGTCATAAAGTTGATTATTTATCAATAACAGAATCAGCAGTTGCAGATATTGGTGAAACCTCCAAAAAACAAGGTTTTATTCAGAATGCAGTTCTTCAACAAAATGTATTCAACGGAACTTTAGCCAATATGAAAAAATACTTGTCATCAATCAGCAAACGAGGAACAAGAATCTTTGCAACAGCAAGTAATGAGGCAGAAGCTCCAAAACAAAAAGTAAATGTAATGCTTGCAATAGACGGCGTTGAGGGTGTAGGCGCTTTGGTGAAAAATAAAAAAGGCGTTCAAGTAGCCAGTGATTCAGCTTCTCGCAATTCTGTGTTTACTCAACATTATGAAAAAAGAAATTTTCAAGGTCGATTGGTTAAAGAAAACGGCAAAATCTTAGGAATAAATATCACAGGACAACCGGGGGTTGATTTACCTTATAACGAAAAAAATAAGAGTGTACTCAGACCACTTGGCGGGACTTCTTTTTCGACTCCTATAAGAGTTGCAAAAGTTGCTTTGAATGATATGTTGGAAGGCGTTTTGTAGAAATTCTTTAAAGTTAATAAGTTACTAAGTGATTAAGTTATTAAGAAGATAATTGTTTCTTATTCACTTAATAACTTCATTCTTAGTAACTTATAGCAAGTCATTCCGTACTCGATACGGAATCTGGCAATGCTGATTCCATTGCTGTCATGCTGAACCTCGTTTCAGCATCTTACCAACATTGAATTAAAAACTTCAACGATTAAGGAACTGGATTACTTCGCTTACGCTCGTAATGACAACTCATTCCGTCATTCAGAGGCTTTAGCCGAAGAATCTCATGCAAGCCTTGTTAGAGATCTTTCGCTCTGTTCAAGATGACGGTAGGGTTTTATTTCCTTAATCACTTATTAACTTCTAAAATTTGTTTTGCCCGAAAAGTTTTTTATGATAAAATCTGTAAGTAACGATTAAAAGTTAGGGAGATGTTTAATATGGGTTACAAAATTTTATCAAAAAAAGAACTTTGTCCTAATCAATATGAATTGGTTATTGATGCTCCATACGTTGTTAGAAACGCTAAAGCAGGACAATTTATTATTTTTAGGGCAGAAGAAAATGGCGAAAGAGTACCTCTTACTATCGCTGATGTAAATAAAGAAACAGGTGCATTGACTATTGTGTTCATGGCTGTTGGTTATTCAACTAAGAAGCTCGCACAATTAGAAGCAGGTGATGAACTTGTTGATATCGTTGGACCGTTAGGTCAACCTACCCATATTAAAAAATACGGTACAGTTGTTTGTTTAGCAGGTGGATACGGTGCTGCACCTTGTTATCTTATTGCAAAAGCCTTCAAAGAAGCAGGCAACAAGGTTTATATGATTATGGGTGCAAGAAACAAAGATTTAATCTTCTGGCAAGATAAAATGAAAGATGCTTGTACTGAATTGTTTATAACAACAGATGACGGAACATTAGGCGAAAAAGGTTTTGTTACAGGTGTTCTTGAAAGAATTATGAACCAAGAAAAAGTTGATTATGCAATCGCAGTTGGTCCTATGCCGATGATGAGAGCAGTTGCTAATCTTACAAAAGATAAAGGTATTTATACAGAAGCTAGTATGAACCCTATTATGGTTGACGGTACCGGCATGTGTGGTGCTTGTCGTGTTACTGTCGGTGGCGAAACAAAATTCGCTTGTGTAGATGGCCCTGATTTTGACGCTCACAAAATTGATTTTGATGAAGTCATAAACAGAACAAGGATATACAAGGACGAAGAAAGAAAAAGATCAGAAAATTGCAATCTGTTAAAGATGGCAGATAAGGTTTAATAAGAAAAAGAGGTTGGACGAACAAAAAAGTTCAACCTCTATTTAGTTTGAGAGGTTATCAAGTTATGAAGAATACTGTTGTTGTTGGTGCTCAATGGGGTGATGAAGGCAAAGCAAAAATCACCGACCTGTTGGCAGAAAAAGCTGATATTATTATTCGTTATCAAGGTGGTTGTAACGCAGGGCATACCGTTGTAGCAAATAATAAAACTCACAAATTTCATTTAATCCCGTCAGGAATTTTGTATAAAAACAAAATTTGTATGATAGGTGCAGGAACAGTTATACACCCCGAATCTTTTGAAAAGGAAGTAAACGCTTTAATAGAAGAAGGCGTTGACGTTTCAAACTTGAAAATTAATCCATTAGCAACAATAACAATGCCATACCATATAGAAATTGATGGATATTCAGAAGCTCATAGCGGTAAAGGTAAAATCGGGACTACAAAAAAAGGTATCGGCCCGACTTATACCGATAAATATGCAAGAATAGGGTTAAAGATACAAGATTTGTATTCAGAAGAAACTTTGTCTGAAAAACTTGATGTTATATTGCCTATCAAAAATAAACAACTTGAAAAAGTGTATGGATTAGAACCATATACAAAAGAATGTTTGACTGCATTATGTGAAAAATATGCGAAAATTTTTAAACCTTATGTTTGTTTTGAATGGCAAGAGTTATTAAGAAAACACAAAAAAGATTCAATACTTTTTGAAGGCGCTCAAGGTGTTATGCTTGATGTCGATTACGGCACATATCCGTTTGTAACAAGTTCAAATCCTATAGGTGGCGGCGCAGGTACAGGTTCAGGTTATGGACCCAAAATGATAGATGAGGTTATCGGTGTATCAAAAGCCTATGTTACAAGAGTAGGTGAAGGGCCTTTTGTTACAGAATTGAAGGATGAAATGGGTGAAAAAATTCAAACAATAGGACACGAATTTGGTGTAACAACAGGCAGACCTCGCAGATGTGGCTGGTTTGACGCTGTTATTATGAAATATGCAGTGCTTGTTGGTGGGTTTACATCTATTGCTTTAACTAAAATTGATGTATTTGATACTTTTGATGAAATAAAAATTTGTACTGCATATAAAGATACAAGAAACGGTCAAATTTATACGGATTATCCTACAGATGTTTATATTCATAAATACTTAAAGCCTGTTTATGAAACATACAAAGGTTGGGGTATGGACATAACAGGAATAAAAGAGTATGATAAATTACCTGAAAATGCAAAAAAATATCTTGCACGATTAGAAGAATTGTTGGAATGTCCTATTTCAATAATCAGTGTTGGGCCAGATAGACATCAAACAATATACAAAGGATAAATAATGAAGAAAAAAGTTATCGGGTTTGTGCATACGCATTGGGACAGAGAATGGTATAGAGAATTTGAAGTCTTTAGAATGCGACTCCTTAGAGTATTTGATAATATCTTGGGAATGTTAAAATCGGGTAAACTTCCGAGTTTCTATTTTGACGGACAGACTTCTGCACTTGAAGATTATTTGGAAATGCGTCCTGAAAACACAGAAATAGTCAAACAACTAATCAAAGAAAAAAAATTGTTTATTGGACCTTTTTATTGTTTGATAGATGAATTTTTGACTGATGAGAATGCAATAAGAAAGAATTTAGAGATTGGTCTAAAGTATTCTCAAAATATGGGTTGTAAAGATTTTGTCGGATATTTTGCAGATACCTTCGGGCATACCTCAAATACAATTCCGATTCTTAAAGAGTTTGGAGTAGATACTGTAGTTGTTTGGCGAGGGTGTGGAGAAATCCCTGCAGAGTTTACATGGCAGGTTAATAATTCAGATGATAATTCAACAAGTATAAATTGTATAAATCTTGTTCGAGGGTATTTTAATGATTATTTGTCCTCAAGTATTGATATAGACAAAAAAACTGCAGGGATAAAATCAGAACTTGACAAAATAGCAAAATATTCGGGTAATGTTTTGTTAATGCCTATTGGTGGAGACCATTTGGGAGTGCATAAAGATATTTTGAGTATTGTTGATGAGGTAAATCAAAGACTTGATGATTATGAAATACAAATTGGCTCAATTTTTGATTATATAAAACTTGTGAAAGATAGATTTGCCAACCATAAAGTTGTTGGGGAATTGAGAGATAATTCCAAGACTTTTACATTACAAGGCAGTTATTCTTCACGTTTGGATTTGAAGCGTTTAAATATAGAAACTTCATATCTTTTGGATAAAGCTGACAGATTAAGGAAATATTATCCTGAATATACGCAAAAGTATGAGTCTTTAATTTCTTATGCTTACAAGTTTTTGTTACAGAACCAAGCCCACGATTCGATTTACGGCTGTTCGTTAGATGATGTGCATAGAGAGGATATTGTTAGATACAAAAAAATTCAACAAATAGCAAAAACTATTATTGATGAAATAAGATTTGATAAGAAATTGAAAGACACAGATGTTATAAATCTGGGTAAAAAGTTTGAAGGAGCTATAAAATTTACAAGTCCTAAAAAACTTGAAGGTTATCAGTTGTTATATACAGAAATGGGGTTTGCTAAAGAACTTTTGACAGATACATTAAGAGTACCGATAACCGAAGATTATAGCGAAATCTATACATATCTGGGTCTAGTAGAAAAAAACAAAATTATACCAGCGAAAGAACCGTCAGATGTATTTGTTTCTGATAATAGTATTGGAAACTCAAAAATATTTTTATCTATTAATAATAACAAAATTAAACTTGGCAATTATGAAATTAAGTTTGTTGATTATATTGATAAAGGTGACAGTTACAATGAAGGCCCTGAAGAAAATGATATTGGTAAAGTTGGTAAGATTATAGGTTCAAAAGTATTGTATGAAGGTAATATTCGCTCTGCCATACAAATACAAATAGATGTAGGAGATATACTAAATCTTGTTATAGAATTAGATAACCAATCCGAGTTCATAAAATTCAAAGTTGATTGGGTAAACACATACACAAACCATAACTTACAGATAGTCTTTTCTACACCTGAAAAGATTTATGAAACTTATTCAGAGGATACAAACTTAATTATAAAAAGAAACTTTGACCCTGATTATAATATTAGAAAAAATTTACCTAAAGAAAAAGGTTTAGAAGCAAAAAATAATACTGCACCTATGCAAAGAGGAGTTTGGGCTAACGGACTTGGTATTATAACAAAAGGTTTAACTCAATACGAAATATTAAACAACAATATTGGAATATGTTTATTGCGTTCAACCGACATTTTGTCAAACCCTAAAAACCCTGCTAGAACAACACCTGCGGGGCCACCTTTGAAATTAAACGATTTGATGCAGCTTGGAGAAAATATTGCTGAATTATATATGTATATTGGTAGCGAAAGAAATCTTCAACCTACAATAGATAAAATATACAACTACATTGTATAAAATGCTAAAGCAAATCTTATTCTAAAACACAACCGAAAACATTTACATTATCAAAACTTTCTTTGTTAAGATGTTCGTTTAGATAAACATGCCTGCCTACACAATTCAACTTACCAATATTATCAATTTTAGAATCTCTTAAATATAAATTTCCAGATATATCTTCTAAATTTTCAAGACTTGTAATTTGAGAATTTTTATCAAACTCTGCATTTCCTCTTACTGATGATATCGTTTTGAATAATTTATTTTCATTTAAACCCATATCATGTATAAAACTTTGTTCATAAGTTCCAAATCTTTTAACAGATATTGTGCCGTCATTATATCTTTTTGGTTCCATGCCTAAACTATCAAACACAGCCATTTCAGCAGAATTATCTTTTTTTAGGTTCAATTTGATTAAAAATTTATCCATCAAACTATATTCTTTAAAATATTTTTGTTCTAAACCTTTCAACTCTTGAGGAAGTTTATTTTCAATTTGAGTTGCTGATTTAAAACTTTTTAAACCTTTAATACCGAAACCTTTAAATGAGGTAATGTTGTTTGAGTTATTCATTTGTAAATTAGTAATAGTATTCATACTATTTTTAATGTTTGTAAAAAGAATTTTTGCTATTTTTTTAAACAATTTTACAAAAATTTATATTTTCTTATTGAATGCAGGTTTACTAAATTGTAACGAATTGTAAACATGTCTGTAAATCATGTCAATTCATGGATTCAGGAATACTTTATATACATGTAAAGGTTATTTAAACAAAACAAATTTAGTTAGGTTAGTTAATAAAAGTAGAATTGTAAAATACTTATAATTTTGCAGTTCGGTAAAAAAGGTTATAAGGTTAGGTAGGTCTATTATGGGTATGCTATTAATGATGTTCAGGAAAATGAACCTGATTCAACGCAAGAATAACATCGAATTTCAATTAACAGATAATAACCAACAGTTATTGGATACTCAAAGCCTATCAGCCACCTTGGCAAATGATTCGGCATCAATAACAGATGTGGCATCAATTCCACCGTCATTGTTTGGAGCAGGTGTCAGTCAGATGATGATGGCTCACGCATCAGCTAGTCAATATGCAGGTCAAGCATTGACCTATATGAATAATAACAGTATCTTTACTCAGTTTGGCGATAAGGCCCCACAAATGCAACAAATAGCGTATATGAAGGCTTATGAGCAAGCCAGAGAACAAATAAAGAAACGAATAATGGCACAGTTAAACGAACGTGAAAAACAATTAGAGATGAAGAAAACTAAGTTAGAATCTCAATTAGCGGCTATTGAAGAAGAAGAAAAGGCAACAACACAACGAATTCAAGCCGGAGTCCAATCTCAAGTTTCACACTACGGTTTGCAAGCGTAGCCAATAGAATAAATAATACAAGTTAGTGATTATTTATAACAAACAATTTTTTAAAAACCTAAATATAACCTAAATAATAACCGATTTTTAGGGAAGATGTGAAGTGTGTGTAGAAAAACGCTTTGTATTTTCCCTTTTTATTTGCTTTTAAATAGCTTTATAGAAATCGGTATAATAATAGCTGCTCCTATCGCAACTTCTATAGGGAATACTTTTACATCTTGCATTCTTAGTATCATTGGCAGTAACAAAATTGCACCTGACGGTGGGAAATAGATTCTGGTGTAATCGAAAGCTATAAACAAAAATATACAAGCTAACATTGCACAGATAACCAAAGGGCAGTCCAAGTACAGATTCAAAAGCAACCTCATAGAAGCACCTATCAAGGATGCAAAAACGATTATGCCATAAACCTTGACAACTCTTTTTCTTAGTGGACTTTGAGGATTTGCAAATTCTACAAATGTAACTATCAAAGGTGGGGCTAAGAAGAATAAGTTTCTACTTTCTAGAGGTAATACAGATATTATTCCAAATATCAAAAATAATTTTATCCACCATTTGAATTCGTGTTTTATATCAAAATCATATTTATCATAATGGTTGATATGTCGCAAATGATATTTTTCCATAAACCATTGTCCAACAATAATCAACAATGCCATAATACTGACAGCGATTGAATAAACCCAACTGTCTGTTCTCATATAAATTGGTAATATACAAGCAGATATTATAGGAATAAAGTTTGTCCTCATAACAGATAATAATATACCTGTTATAACAAAGCATAAGCACACTTGAAAAAACAAATCTGCATGAACGTATTTAACAATAGCAACACCATATATTGAAGCTAAACAAGTTAAAGAAAATATTTTTCGTTTGTTTACGCTCCAAGGTTGTGTTTTTGATAGCCAAGCACCTGTCATAATAGCAAGAACCTCGGGGAATATGATTTCTCTTTGCCCGCTTATACCTGCAATCAAAAACATAGTAATCGTCATTAAAATTGCAAAAATATATCGCTCAAATCGTATTATTTTTAAACCGTGTACATTCATAATATAAATTATAAATCTAACAAAATTATGTTACTATATATTTTATGGATTTAAAAAGTAAAATAAACATCTATATTGGAGACATCTTTGGCGGGCTAAATTCTGCAATAATAACACTTCCTCAAGCTTTAGCTTTTGGAGTTGCAACTGGGTTTGGCGCGAGTGCAGGCATGTGGGGTGCTATAATACTTTGTTTTGTTGCAGGCATACTAGGCCCAAAGATTCCTATGGTTTCAGGAACAACAGGCCCTGTTGCTATTGTTATTGCAGCAATGATGACTTCACTAGGATATGATTTGAAAGCTGCTGCAACTATTATTGTTATGGCAGGTATAATTCAATTTATTTGTTCTCTAACAAAACTCCCTGAAATCGTTAAATATGTTCCTTATCCTGTAATTTCAGGGTTTATGAACGGGGTTGGATTTATAATAATTATTTTACAACTCAATCCGTTAATGGGGCATAAATCTCTTTCATCAACTATGGATACAATATTAAATCTACATAATAGTTTTGCAACAATCAATCAAGATGCGTTATTTATGGGTTTAATAACATTATTAATCGTTTTTGGCATACCTAAATTTATAACCAAAATAATACCATCTCAGGTTATTGCATTGATATTTTGTACCTATTTATCTATTCATTTAGGGCTTAATATAGATAGAATTTCAAATGTTTCTGTTGCTTTTCCTCAAATCGTAACACCATACTTTGATTTCAAAAAAATTATAGAGTTTATCCCTTATGCTCTAACATTAACAATTGTGTTTTCTGCAGAATCATTATTAACAGGTTTGGTTTCAGATTCTCTTATGAAAACAAAAACTCCACCAAAGAAAATATTATCAGCTTTAGGTATTGGAAATTTGCTTTGTGGTTTAACAGGGTCATTAGGAGGCTCTGCTGCTACAATGAGAACAGTTGCGGCTCTCAACTCGGGTTCAAGTACAAAATTGACTTCGATTATAAACCCTTTAATACTAATTGTACTTCTATTCCAATGTTCTGGGTTTGTAGCTCAAATACCTCTTGCTGTTCTTGCTGGGATTTTAATAAAAATAGGTTATGACATTATCGACATGAAATTTATTAAGGTTTTAAAATTTGCACCAAAAGATGATTTGTACATTTTGTTTTTGGTATTCTTTTTAACGGTATTCTATAACCTTATATTTGCAGTAGGAGCTGGTATTACACTTGCTGCATTGTTATATGCAAAACGAGTTGCCGACAGAGTAAAATTACGACACAAAAAAGTTTATGATACAGATATTATGCAAATGGAAAGAGAACTTGAAAAAGATTATAAACACAAAATACGTGTTGTGCATATTGAAGGACAATTCTTTTTTGGCTCTGCAACACAGTTGATTTCTCATTTTGATGATGTATTAGGCACAAAATATTTAATAATTAACTATGATGGCGAAGATACTCTTGATATCTCTGCAGTTTTTGCGTTAGAAGATATTATTGTTAGACTCAAATCTCAACACATAGAACCAATACTTGTATCAAATAGAACAGTATTAGAACAACTTGAAAGTCTATCAATCATAAAACAAATTGGAACAAAAAATGTATTTCAAGATGAAAACTCTGCCATTCTTTATGCTAAATCAAAATTAAAATATGAAAAATAAAGTTTTAAGAAAGAAGAGCTAAGTAGGCTGACTTATAAGTATTCACAGCCATTCTGAGCCATTAGATAAATTGAGGCGAAGAATCTCTTGCAAGGCTTACATGAGATTCCTCGGCTGGCGCCTCTGAATGACATGTTGACAGTCATTGCGAACGAAGTGAAGCAATCCAGAAAAATATTATGCTAAAATGATAGGAATTTCTGCGAACCGTATTAGAAATATTTTCTTATTCCTAATATAATA
>USCK01000029.1 GCA_900553205.1 uncultured bacterium
CTGAAAAGCTGCCAACACAACAGTAAATAATCTTGTGTATTGAGATAATTTTCTTCTTCCTGCTTCACCTTCTTCTTTTTGAAGTTTTTCTAAAGAAGGGATAACTACAGATATTAATTGCACAATAATTTGTGCTGTGATATAAGGTCCAATCCCTAAAGCAAAGATTGAAACTTTACCTAATGCCCCACCGGAAAACAAATCAAGGAACCCGATTATGTTATTTCCACCTGCAATTCTTGAGAAAATTTCGTTGTTTATCCCAAAAATCGGTAGCTGAACACCAAATCTAAATGCAGCAATCATAAGGAAAGTAAAGATAATCTTTGCTTTCAACCCTGATGCGTTCCACATAGACATCAAATCAGCACTTGTAGGCATTTTTATGTTTTGCGCCATTATACTAACTCAACCTTTCCACCAGCTGCTTCAATTTTAGATTTTGCAGAAGGCGATACATATACTGCTTTAATATTTAGAGCTTTTGTAACTTCACCGTTACCTAAAACTCTAAGACCTTCACTTGAAGGGTGAACTTTTCTAAGTTCTTTCAAAGATTCTAAAGAGATATCTGTGATGTTTAACTGTTCAAGTCTGCCAACATTGATTTCAGCCCAATTTCTCTTATTGATGATTTGGAAACCTTTCAATTTAGGTAATTGTCTGTAACCAGGCATTTGACCACCTTCAAAACCTCTTTTAGAGCTTCTTCCTGAACGTTGTCCTTCACCGTTGTGACCACGAGATGAAGTTTTACCCATACCAGAAGCACGACCACGGCCAACTCTCTTAGCTGTAGAAGTTGCACCTTCAGCCGGTCTCAAGTCTTCTAAAGTAATTTTATCTTTTGACATATTTATATTCCTCTTTCTTTAATTAATCTACTATTGATACTAAATGAGATATTTTATTTACCATACCCATAATTGTTGCACTGTCTTGGTGTTCAACAACTTGATCTTTTTTAGAGAAACCAAGTGCTGCAGCAATTTTTCTTTGAGCTGGTGAAGTACCGATTAAACTTTTAACAAGTTTTATTTTTATTTGTTTTGTCTTTGTCATTTTATTATATTCCTTATTATTTCATGTAATATTAAAATTCAAATTACCCGACTAGTTTAAAAGTTCAGCCATAGTCAAGCCACGTTTTTTAGCAACATCAGCAAATGGAGTTAATGATTTTAATGCTTCAATAGTTGCATTAGCTGCGTTAAGTGGAGAATTAGAACCTAATGATTTAGAAAGAATATTTTCAATACCAGCTAATTCTAATACTGAACGAACTGCACCACCAGCGATAATACCAGTACCTTGAGAAGCAGGTCTAAGCATTACAGCACCAGCGCCTGAACGAGCTTTGATTGGGTGAGGAATTGTTGTTTTGAAGATAGGAACATTGATAAGATTTTTTCTACCGTCAACAATAGCCTTTTGAATAGCGATGATAACTTCTGCTGCTTTTGCACAACCAACACCAACTTGACCTTTTTGGTTTCCTACGATAACGATTGCTCTAAAGCTTAATTTTTTACCACCTTTAACAACCTTAGTAACTCTGCTGATTTGAACAACTTGTTCTTTCCATTCAGATTCAGGTTTTTCTTCTTTAGTTTCTATTTTTTTCTTTCTTGAACGAGATCTTCTAGCAGGTTTAGCTGCTTCAACTTCTTCGTTTGCTGCTTCAGCTGCTTCAGCAACAGTTTCTTCTGCAACTGTAACTTCTTCAACTGTTTCTAATTCTTTGTTTTCTTCAGTCATGTTATACCTTTCATAAATTTAGTGTAACTTCTAGCCTTTTATATTATTTAAACTAAATACGCAAAACAATGGACAATTAAGCCCCTTTACGAAATATTTAGTTGTGAACTTTTCTGACGAGAAAATAATAACCTAAACACATCTCAAAAACAAGTGTTTAGGTTACTTTTTGTTACATTAAATAATTAGTTTTAAGAATTATTCGCTCACATATCCGAAATTCTTTAGAACTTTGTCATTTTTTCGCCAATCTTTTTCGACTTTGACCTGCAAAGCCAGAAAGACCTTCTTTTCCACTATGTTTTCTAAATCTAATCTTGCCTCTGTTCCGATTTTCTTAAGCAAAGAGCCACCTTTACCTATCAGAATACCTTTTTGACTCTTTGTTTCACAGAATATATTTGCATAAATCCTGTCTATCTCAGGAGTTTCTTCATACCTGTCAACCTTTATAGCTACGGAATGAGGAATTTCCTCTTTAGTGTTCAAAAGAATTTTTTCTCTGACAATTTCCTCTACAATAGAGCGCATATTTTCTTCTGTTACGATATCTTCCGGATACAAAAGCTCACCTTCAGGCAAATAATCCATAATTAAATCTATCAATTTGGTTTTGTTTTTACCTGTCTTTGCAGAAATTTTTATTACAGGAATTTCTGACTCAAACAATTCCATATACGATTGATAGTTTTGTGTAATCTTTTCTTGATTAGAGATTTTATCCAGTTTGTTCATAACCAAAACTACAGGGATTTTTGTTTTAGAAATAACATTTTCAACAATCCATTTATCACCCTTTCCTGCCGGTTCAGAGCCGTCAACAAGGAACAACACCAAATCCGAATCTGGCACAGAAACCTTTGCTTCATCAAGCAAAAATTCGCCGAACTTGTTTATTGGTTTGTGTATCCCAGGGGTATCGACAAATACGATTTGACCTTTTTCATTTGTCAAAATACCTTTGATTCGTTTTCTTGTTGTTTGAGCTTTATCTGTTGCTATAACAATTTTTTGCCCTAACACCTGATTTAACATTGTTGATTTGCCGACATTCGGACGCCCTATAATTGATACGAAACCACTTTTTGTCATTATCTATCCTTTTATTTTTAATACCTGTATATCCCCTGCGTTTAACTCTGTTGTGAATTTTCCTTGTTGAAAATTAGGAGATATATGTCTATTCAAACGCAAGTCAATATATTTTGTTTTTTGATTTACTCCATGTAATTTTACGGTTACTTTTTGCCCTGTTTTAAAATCTAAATTTCCAACTACAACAATAATAGTATCTTTATTAGAACGAGCATACGCAAACACGGATTTTGACGAGGTTTTGAGTGGTACAAATTTCATACTGTTCAATTCATCCATATAATATTGTTTAAATTTGTTTGCCAAAACAAATTCGTCATATATTGATTTATCAGTTCCTCCCGGGCGTCTTGAGAAATTAAACAAATCAAACTTTCCTTTATGATTAAAGTAATATTCATCATCGGTATATGTTTGAGAAGCCTTCTTGTTAGCCCAAGAATAATCATAATCATCACCAGTCGGAAATCCGTCAACAAAGTATGAATTTAAAGGCAAGGTCGCATTTAACCATATCATCATCTTTGATAGCTCTGAACCGTTTATCAATATCGGACTTGTTTCATCATGTGTTGTAAAACTGCCTATTACTGTTTTCTTCTGTGTGTTATATATTTTTTGATTAAATTTAACAGAATTGATGAGTTCTTTTGATGTTTTCCAATTCTTTAGATTAAAGAAATCTCCATAATATCCATCAAATCCTGCTTGTAAAAGCTTGTCATAAGTCGTAAAAGGTGCATATTGAGAAGGTGCTTCTGTCCAAGCATTTGAAGCCTCTGCCAAGAACATAAACTCATTATCTCTGTTTCTTGCATATTTAATCAAGTTTTCCCAAAATGAATAAGGGCGCATTGTAGCAACATCTGCTCTGATACCGTCAGCACCCAAAGACATCACCATATCTACAAACTCTTTATGTTGCAAATACACATCTTCTTCATTTGTATTGAAAATTCTTATATCCGTCCAATCCAAAGGGATAATAGGTTGTCCAGAGGTATCTTTTACAAAATACTCAGGGTGAGTTATAAAAAGGTCATAAGCTCCACAACTAGGTAAATCTATAATAACTCGAATATTTCTTTTGTGACATTCTGATATAAATTTCTTTGCTTGTTCATTGACTGAAAGTGTTGAATCAGGAGCCTTTAATTGAGGGTTTAAACGGCCAAAATCAGCAAGAGCATAGACAGAACCTGCCGTACCCAAAGCCTTTAATTTGCCTACTGGAGTTATTGGCAAAACATGTAAGGTATTAATTCCCATATTTTGAATTTCATCTAGTCTTTCTATAGCATTGAGGAAATTACCACTTTCTTCATCAGAATCTATTATTTCATTTTTATTTGTATCTTTTGCATTAAAAGTTCTTATATTTATTGCATAAATTATTGATTTATTTTGCAAAAACAAAGTTCTCAAATCGTTATGCCATTTACTGTCAACCATTTGAGCATTTGCACAATTTGAAAGAATTAAAGCTGTTAATAACCCGATTAAAAATTTCTTCATAAGTTTCTCCAAGTTTTCTTACAGAATACCACAAATGTCAATAAAGTTTTTAAAGATATTAATCCCGTTTTCGGTAAGTATTGCCTCTGGGTGGAATTGAACACCATATATCAGTAAATCTTTTATTTTCAACCCCATTAAAATATTATCTTTTGTATGCGCAATAGGAATTATTGGATTTTTTATATTTTCAACAACCAAGGAATGATATCTTGTTGCACAGAAACCTTGAGCAAAGCCATTAAATAAAGACTCATTTTCTTCAAAATAGATTTCAGAGCATTTGCCATGCATTGGCTCTTTTGCCTCAACAATATCAGCACCAAAAAATTCGGCAATAGCTTGAAACCCTAAACACACTCCAAGTATAGGCTTTTTGTTATAGTATTCTTTTAATACCGACATTGTAACACCTGAATTTGAAGGATTTGAAGGTCCAGGGGATAAGATTATGGCATCAAAATTTATTTTTTTTAAATCTTCAACCGTAATTTCATCATTCTTGAACACCTTAATATCCTTGCCGAGTCTCCTAAAATATTCAACAATATTGTATGTAAACGAATCATAATTATCTATTAAAATCATAATTCAACCTCAACCATTCCTCTGACAGAATTTATACAGAATATTTTTTCAGCTTTTAATAAATCTGTTCTATAAAGTACTTTTTCTTTTATTTTATTTTGTTTCAATAAATACTGTCTATAGACACCATTCAATAACCCACTCTCTACAGCAGGTGTAAACAATTCCCCGTCTAGTTGTAAAACAATATTGCTTCTTGAGCCTTCCGTAAGTTCATCTTTTTCATTAAAGAATACAACATCAAAATAATCTTCAAGAACATATTTATACCAAGGTCTGAAGGTTGTTTTGTGATACAAATATGGATTTTTTGAATTCATTTTGTCGTTTGATATTACGATTTTATTATTATCTATTTTGTTTAACTCTCGATATTCTATACTGTAACTCCCGTCTTTAGCCAGTAAAAACCTTGCCATACAAGTTTTTGAAGTATCGAACTTGAAATTATCAGTATTAAAACAATACTGCAAATCTTGAGCTGATATTTTCAGCCTGTTCAAATGTTCTTCAAAGAATTTCACTTCTCCGTCTTTTATCAACAGTGTTTCAATTAACTGACATTCGATATCTGTATCTAAAATCTTCTTTTTAGTAACAGTTTCTTCCCATTCATCTTTTATATCAGAATCCCAAACTATTGCGCCACCTGCATGATACTGATAATATTTATCGGAATGTTTCTTTTGGAGTATTCTTATCGGAACAGAAAATTCCATATTGTTTTTTGTAATATAACCTATTGCGCCACAATATATTTCTCTTGGAAAATATTCCAATTCATCAATAATATTCATTGTAGAAACCTTTGGTGCACCTGTAATTGAGCCACAAGGAAATATTGCAGCAAAAATATTGTACAAAGTTGTGTTTGCTTTCAATTCTGCAGAGATTTTAGAAGTCATTTGATACACAGTCGGGTGAGCTTCTATTTCAAAGAGTTTATCTACATTGACAGTTCCTGTTTTAGCGATTTTACTGAGGTCATTCCTTAACAAATCAACTATCATAACATTTTCGGCTCTGTTTTTTATATCTTGCTGCAAAAATTCTTTATTAGCCAAATCTTCTTGCTCATTTTTACCTCGAGCAACAGTACCCTTCATCGGTTTTGTCATGATTTTATTATTCTTCACCCTAAAGAACAACTCTGGAGAAAAAGAAAGAACTTCTTCCCAATCGTTTATTATAAAAGTATTGTACTTGGTTTGTTGTTTAGCCAACAAATAATTATACAATTTCAAATTGTCTGCATCAGTATAAACCTTGTACGGATAGGTGTAATTAACTTCGTAGGTATCACCTTTTGCAATATGTTGTTTTATTTTTGTTAGAGCGTCTTGATACTGTTCAAAAGAAATTTGTGGTTCTGAATAAATATTCACATTCCTTTTAGGTGAATAAGGGATATAGTCAATATAGTTATCATAAACCTCAAAATATAATAACGGCAATTTTGAAGCAATTACATCACCTGAAAAAATATCTTTTGCACAATATCTGATATATCCGAGAATATAAAAATCTTGTTGCCTGTATTCTTCAAGCTCAGATAGAGCATTTTTAAATTCTGTATTATTAAATGCAACTATTTTTTTTATAGGTTCAATAAAACATTTATTGTGATATATCTGCATTACAAGCCTTTTATTCTATTTAGAGGCCAAAACAAGAATACTGCCTTGCCCACAAATCTGTCTTGAGGCAAAAATCCCCAAAATCGGCTGTCTTGAGAATTACCTCTGTTATCACCCATCATAAAGTATTCACCTTGAGGTACAACAAACGGGCCACAATACATATTTTCATTACAAGGAATTGAATCAAAATCACTTAATATATAATCTTCTTCAAGTGGTTTGCCGTTTATATAAACGAAATAACGACCTCTTGAATTCTTTTTGATTTCAAGTTTATCACCAGGCATACCAACAACTCTTTTAATATATGCAATATCTTTACAGAAAAACCCAGTTAATCTCTTAAACACACCCAATGGCGATTCATCAAGTTGAACAAACGGAGGATAAAAAACCATAATATCGCCACGTTTTGGAGTAGAATAGAACCTTGAAAATCTTTCAACAAAAATTCTATCACCTTCTATCAAGGTAGGACGCATTGAACCTGACGGTATCCAACGGATTTCACCTACAAAAAACCTGATTATTGTTACCATTACTATTACAAAAATAATAGTATCCAATGTTTCTTTTAAAAATGGTTTAAACTCTTTTCTTATTTTTTCTTTTAATTGCATAATTTATTCACTAACTCCGTTAAACTGAGAGCGTAATCATTATCAGACAAATTCAACAATGCCACTTTTGCTCTCTGGCAATAATTATCTATTAAATCCATTGTTTTTTCAATAGCAAAAGCATTATTTTCAACAGAATCAGCAAATATAACGGGCGCAGTGTATATACCCTGTTGAATATCCGAGGAGTTATCTATTCCCCGTTTATAATCTTCTAAATCGTTTCGTATCTGAAACGCTATTCCATAATTAATCGCAAACTCTCTGGCTTCCACTAGCATTTGATTCTTTGAATAAATAGAGCTTGCTACCAAACACGCTTTGAACAACTCTGCAGTTTTATACTGTGTTTTCTTCAAATATTCATCAAGTGTCGGGATTTTGCCTTTTTGAAAATATTGCAAACTCTCCCCTTCACACATTTTGGAGATTGTTTCAAAATAAATCTGTAAAACATCATTATTGGCGAGTTTTAACAATTCTTGAGTTGCAAGCGTTGTAACATAATCCCCTGCAATAATTGAAAATTTATCCCCGAATTTGCTATTTATGGAATCTTTACCTCGTCTTATAACATTTTCATCTATTGCATCATCATGAATCAATGAGGCATTATGTATCAATTCTGTAGCTGCAAGGATACTGTATTGTTCATCAGTTATAGTTTCATTTGCAGATTTTAGAAACAAAATAGCGACAATACTTCTTATCAATTTTGATTTTCGTGATAAAAACTCTTTAAGAACATCTTGTAAATTTTGAGATTCACAACAAAAACTTAGAATTTTTTCTTTTACAAGATTAATTTCGTTTTGAATATTTTGCATAGAGATATATTAACATAAATTTTTACGATACAAGAAATTGTGTTATATTGTTATTATGATTTACAGTATAATTTCAACATTCTTATTTATTTTGGTTTTACCGTTTTGGTATATAATAAGCAGATTTAACCAAAAACTCGGATATGGTTTTAAAGAAAAATTAGGATTTGGACTTGGCAAACCGTTAGAAAAGAAATCTATAGTTTTTTATGGTGTTTCTGTAGGCGAAGTTTTGGCACTCCAAAACCTTATCAAAAAAACAAAAAAAGAATTTGCTACACATAATATCGTAATAGCAACAGGAACAAAAACAGGACAAGAAACTGCCCAAAAGAAATTGGGGAATATCGCAGATTATATAACCTATTTTCCTTTTGATTTTCCGTTCTGCATAAATTCATTTTTAAACAAAACTAACCCTGATGTTGTTATTGTTGCAGAAACAGAATTATGGCCTAATTTTGCCTATGTTATGAAGAAAAGAAATATACCTCTTTATATTGTAAATGGTAGAATGTCTGACAGAACTTACGGAAGTTACAAAAAACTGTCCTTCTTCTTTGCGCCTATTCTAAAAAAATATACAAAAATTCTTACCCAAAGTGAATCAGATAATAATAAATTGTTTTCTATTGGTGCAAATCCTGATACAACAAGAGTTATGGGAAATTTAAAATTTGATATCGGAGTTAGTCTTGAAGGGTTTACTCCTATAGAAAAATCCCCTGATGACAAAATCATCATCGCAGGCAGTACTCATTCAGGCGAAGATGAAATAATTTTATCAGCTTTTATGAAGGTTCGACAAGATAATATAAAACTTTTAATAGCACCTCGCCACCCTGAACGCAACAATGCAGTATTTGAGCTATGCAAAAAAACAGGTTTAAAAGTTGGCAAGCGTTCAAACAAGGACAACTTTACAGACTACCAAATCATACTTTTAGATACACTAGGCGAATTGGGTAAAATGTATTCTATATGTGACTTTGCTTTTATAGGTGGAAGTTTTAATAAAACCGGAGGACATAACCCTCTTGAAGCTTCTATTTTTAACAAACCTGTAATATCAGGGCCAAGTACACACAACTTTAAAGATATTTATGCAATAATTACCAGAACAAAAGCCGGTACTATTGTTAAAAATTCTGATGAATTGATAAAACAAATGCAAAAATTGTTAAACGACAAAAACTACTATGAACAAGCCTGCTCTGATTGTGAATTGGTTTTCAACCAAAACAGAGGTGCTTTAGATGTCGTTATTGAAGAACTTAAACAATTAATCAATATGTAGTTGTTTTTCTAAAACATCAAGAGGTACTTGAACCTGTTTCTTTATTGCATCATATTCTTTTGATGAGTTTGTATCAGGAACTACATTCAGCCAGTTTAAGCCAACATGGTTGTTAAACTCTCTTTTTTTAATATTGTTATGCAAGTCAGTTGTTACTTTATCAAGGTTACGCCATTCTCGGGTTTTCAGGTTGTATTCATTGAAATAAAGAACAATTTCTTTAACCTTAACTTCTTTTACCCAAGCTTTGTATGTTCTGTTTATTGGGATATAACGCACAGAGGATTTATCAAGGTACAAATCTTGTCCTATGTTTTGCCATTCGGCAGAAAATACTGGAAGTGCGATTAGTGATAATAGAATAAATGTAATAATTTTTTTCATAATAGCCCTCTAAATATTAAAACAGGGCAATTATATAATTGCCCTGTTTAGAAAAGTAATTTATTCTTCAACTGTTTCTTCAGAAGCTTCTTCTACTGCAAAATCATCATCATCAACAGCTTGTTGATTCATTTCTTCTTCGATTTCTTCTTGGATTTCGCTGTTTTCTACTTCTTCTTCATAATCATCTTGAGGAGCTTCCTCTTGATAATTTTGGATATTTTCAGCTTCAGCTTGTTCCATTTGAGAAACACTCTTGATATCTATTTTCCAATGAGTTAGTTTGTGTGCTAAACGAACATTTTGACCGTCACGACCGATAGCAAGTGAAAGTTGATCATCAGGAACAACAACCATTGCTTCTTTTGAATCTTCATCATCTGCCATAATATCAACAGATACAACTCTAGCCGGAGAAATTGCGTTTACAATGTACTCAACAGGGTCTTCAGACCATCTAACGATATCAATTTTTTCATTTTTAAGTTCACTAACAATAGTTTGGATTCTTGAACCTCTAGGTCCGATACAAGCTCCAACGCTATCAACTTCAGGATCATTTGACCATACTGCAAGTTTAGTTCTAAATCCAGCTTCACGAGCGATAGATTTGATTTCGACAATTCCGTCTTCTATTTCAGGCACTTCAAGTTCAAACAATTCTTTAACGATTTCAGCGTGAGCGTGAGAAACGATAACTTGAGGAAGTCTAGTTGTTTCTTTTACATTAAGAACAAATACTCTGATTCTGTTACCAGGTTTGTAATATTCTCCTGGAATTTGTTCTCTTTGAGGCATTATAGCATCAGTTTTACCAATATTTACGATAACATTTCTGTTTTCAACTCTTTGAATAATACCTGTTGTAAGTGTACCTTTCTTTTCTAAGAATTCGTTTAAAATGTTGTTTCTTTCAGCATCTCTGATTCTTTGCGTGATAACTTGTTTAGCTGTTTGAGCAGCAATACGTCCGAATTGTTCAGGAGTAACTTCAATTTTTACTTCGTCATCAACTTCTACTTCATCATCAATTTCTTTTGCATCTTCTAATGAAATTTGAGTATCAGGATCTTCAACAGTATCTACAACAACTTTTGTTCTGAATACACCGATTTCACCTGATTGTTCATCTAAAATTGATTCAATATTTGTTGCTTCTTTTATTCTTAAATGTCTTTTATATGCAGCAACCATCGCATCTTCTAAAGATGCGATAATTACATCTTTTGAAATTCCACGTTCTCTTTCAAGTTCTTCACAAGCTTCGAATAACGCTGTTCCTATTTTAATCATGCGTATTTCCTTTCTTTTTATAATATTTTAATCTACATACAATTTTGCTGATTGGATATTTGATTTTGGTATATGTAACTCTTGTCCATCATCAAAACGGAAGAAGGTAAGCCCTTCGGTATCACTCCAATCCAATATTTCGCCTTTAAAAATTCTCTCAGTTTCGCCCTCTAACGGAGTTTTTAGTTTTATACTGATTCTTTTATTTTTAAAGATTTCAAACTCTTTATCTGATTTGAATTTTCTTTCAAGCCCCGGGGAAGAAACCTCCAAATAATATTTCACAGGGATTATTTCATCAAGAAAATCGTTCAAGCTTCTTGTTACATTCTCACAGTCATCAAGTGTAATTGGTCTTTTGTGAGAATAGAGATAAATTCTTAAAAACCAACGATGGTTTTCTTTTGAAAAATCTATTTCAATAGGAATCAAATCAAATCGCATCGCTGTATTTTCAATAAGTGGTGTGATTTTTTCAAGTATTTCATGCCTGTTTAAATCTTGTTTCATTTTTTACTCCTATTGAATTGAAAAAAGGAACGGGCTACGCCGTTCCTTTTGAAACTTCTTAAGTATTATAACCTAAAATTTATACCTTGTAAAGAAATTGTTTCTTATTTGTAATTTATCTATAAACATTTTACACAAATGATAAAATCTTCATTTTTATTTACAAAAAACTAGAAAAAAGCAAATTTTAAGAGTTTTAGTACTTTAATAAGGTATGGTCAGTGTTGAAAATATTAAAGCGTTTGTAAAAGCTAATAATGTAAAAAGTATATTACAGACGAAAAAGCCTGAAATTCATGGCATCAATCCTATAATAATCAATCCTAGGAATGGCAAGACCTTTGAACTGTCAAGATTTGATTCTGTAGAAGTTATTCAGGCAAAAATTATGAATAATTTTGTAAAACAGGACTCTTACAAAAGGCTTGCAAACAAAACATCATTTCCGAAAGCTACATCGGAAGATGCTCAACGGCTGACTTCTATGACTTTAGAAGATTCTTATAAACGAGCTGTATGGATAAACCCTAAAGATGGTAAAGGTTATTACCTGCTTGATGAAGGCTTAACTCAAGATAAAAAGCAAAAATTAAGAATCTTAAACAGTGACGGGGAATTCATCAAAAATGCTGAGGTTCAACCCAAAACAGTAGTAATCGCAGATTTATTGGCAGCGAATTATAAAATTATAATCGATGCAAAAAAAAATGGTGCACTAAATCATACTGACATAGCAAATATTGTCGCGCGCAGATATAACCCGTTTGCGAAATATAAAACAGTACAAACTGAAAAAACAAATACTTTTGATACCTTTAAAAAAATTGCAGAAAGAGTAGATAATAATACTGCTTGTATCTCGAGCTCGTATGGTGACGTTGCACCACTCAACGTATTTAACAAACCTCTAGCAGATAAAATGAAATTCTACAAAGAGTTGTTTGATACGAGTTTTCAGACAAAAGACCCAAAAGCAACTCAACAACTTGACAATATTTTGAAGAGAACAAGAATGTTGTATTCTGCAGGTAATGATGGTAATGGTTATGTGAATACCATTTTAGCACATAATGGTATTGAAGGAGTCGGAGGACTTGATAAAAACGGACAAATCTCTAAACATTCATCTTCAGCAGATAAATTATTCACTCAACATTATGAACAATACTCTTTCCTAGTTACATTAACAGATGATGGTGTAAATATTACAGGACTGAGAGGTACTGATTATCCGTTAAGACACAAAAAAGTACCGGAAGGTTTAGAAATTCAAATTATTTCAGGCACATCTTTTTCTGCACCTATTCGTGCTGCAAAAATTGCACTTAATGACATGATGCAAGGTGTATTGTAATAAACTAATAACTAAACTGTTCTAATTTTTGCTTACTCAAGCAAAAAAAAAGAGCAATCAAACTTAACTGATTACTCAATATAATTTCCCACAATATAATCTTTTTTATTGGTCAACAATGTTGACTCTACCTGTTTGATTAATAACAATAGGTTTGTTTTGATGTTTGATATAATCACAAAGTAGTTTATCTTTATCGAATTCAAATACTTTTTCTTCTTTGCCTACATAATTTAGAGAAGAAACCTTATCTCCACCTCTCATAACAAAAGAATCTGCAGCAACTCTATATGTTTTTGTAGGACTAGGGTTCTTAATATCTATTGGGGTTTCATTACCATTATCATCAACCTTTGACATTGATAACAATTCACCATCAGATTTTCTCACAGAATATTTCAAACCTGATACTGCAAACAACCCTGGACGAGTATTTACAAGAGTTTTAGCAGTAAACTTGAACGCATCTACCAAATCTTTTTCTGTTACATTCGCTATAACCATTTGGTTATTAAATGGAGATAACATTTTTGCATCAAGGTTTGTAAATGTTCCTCGTTCAAAAGATGAACGCAAGTTTGCTGAGTTCAAGAACGCAATTTCTGTTCCTAATTCACTTTTCATTGCGTCAGCTACAAAGTTTGCCTGAGGATTTTCTTCTATCAATCTATTCTTAGGTTGAGGAAGTGCTGATTGAATATAACCGACTTCTTCAATATTACCCATATCTTTTTCTAAAATCTCTTTATAAATAAGGTTTCTACCATATTTTGCTGTTGGAATAACATTATTTTGAACAGAAGTTATTAGACCATTTTTATCAAATTCAACATTCAAGTTTCCGAAATATTCACCATCTTTACCTGCATTTGTAATAACAACAGGTTCGCCTGATTTTGAAGTCAAAAGATTTTCGCCAGGGGTAATACCTTTAACAAGGTTATGAGAATGACCACCTATAATAACATCTACTCCTGAAGTTTCTTTTGCCATTTGCTGGTCTAGTTTATAACCTAAGTGTGACAATAGAATAACTTTATTAATTCCTTCTTTATTGAATTTATCAACCTCAGCTTGAACACCCTTAATTGTATCTTCCATTGAATCTACCTGACAATCATCGTAATAATCAGGGTGAGTGTATCTATCATTAATATCTACCGGAGAAACACCTATCAAACCATATTTTTGACCGTTCACTTCTTTTACATAAGAATTTATGAATCTATCATTAATAGGTGCTTTGTTAGTTTCTTTATACAAACGTTCATGTTCTTTTGGATCTTTAATAACCTGTCTATAGTTTGCATCTATAAACTTTGTTTTTAAACCTCCTGTAAGCTTCATAAAGGTTTTTTGATCCATATCTAATTCGTGGTTTCCTACAGGTGATGCTTCATAGCCTGCCAAATCAAGGAATTTTGCTACACCTTTATTCAAAGATACATTTCTTTCATCACCTAAGAAAGAATCACCACCGGTAACTCGTATATCAGCACTTTTTAAAGGAAGAATTGTTCTTTCCATTTTTGTTAATTGACCATGAAAATCATTGATGTATCCAATGTTTATTTTGGTCGGTTTGTTTTCATCTGTATTTTTAGCAGATGGCCAAAAATATTCAGCATTATTTTGTGTCGGTTTAGCTGTTTCCGACTGAACTTGAGAACCGTTTTGAGCTGTTGTCATTGGGGCAGTAACAGCTTGGAATCTAATATTGTTTGAGAAATTGTTAATATTCATATCACACACCTGTCTATTTAAAAACATATAATTCAGATTTTTTGCTAATAAAATCGGTGTTGTTAAGATATTGTTACATTGATAAATGCTTCAGACATTCTCTCAATAATTCTTCGGAGTCATTAGAATTTACAAGCCTTGAAGAAACGACAGAGATTGCAGATTTTATTTCATCATACTCATATCCCAAAGATTGAAGCACGGCAAAAGTATCTTGAGATGCTTGTGAATTAATAACTGAATCATTTTGTTTAATTGGCGCAATATTAGCTTTTATTAACTTATCTCTTAATTCCAAAATAATTTTTTGCGCAAGTTTAGTACCAACCCCTTTAGCCAAAGTAAGCTCTTTGTAATCTTCGTTTATCACAAGCGAAATAAGATTACACGCATCAAACTTGCCCAACAAAGCCAGTGCCATTTTTGT
>USCK01000030.1 GCA_900553205.1 uncultured bacterium
AGTTCAAGTCTGGCCAAGGGCAGTTTAAAAAAAGAGTTTCACAAATGTGAAGCTCTTTTTTGTATTTAAAATTTTAACATCAAACTCCTAATACCCATATCTTTGTGTATAATTCATATTGTTATTTGTATAATTTTGTTTATACAGACCGTAGGTTCTATATTGAGCATTTGGATTTGCAACATTTATACCATAGTATTTTGCTTGTTGTTCCGAATAAACATATGGAATATTGTTTCTTGTTGCCCTTCTGTAATTATAAGGATTTGTTTGATAATATCTTGCCATATTAGCAGCTCCGGGGTTTGTAGCACTAAACGATAATGCATGCGCTGTATTACCCAATAATATTACTAAAACTATCAACAAAAACTTCTTCATACCTAAATTATACCAAACTTTAAATTTTGTATCAATTCATTTGTTTTATATTATTTTTCAAGTACGATATGAGAACAACACAATATTATTGATTAATAATAGAAGGAGCTTCAGATGAAAAGATTAGTAAACAGCCTTTTGATTATGTTTGCAGTATTTGTAACATCTTCAATACCTGCATTTGCATTCTATTCTGACATGCAAGAATCACATTGGGCTTACAAACAAATCAAACAATTATCAGAAAAAAGTGTAGTTATCGGATACCCTGACGGCACTTTCAAACCTGATGAAAATGTTACAAGAGCAGAATTTGCATCTATGGCAATAAAAGCTCTTGGTCAAGAACATACAACAGTTGCGCAACCTGTAAAATTTAATGATATAGATAGAGATTTTTGGGCTTATGATGCAATTCAAAAAGCTATTTATTTTGACTTAGTTTCAAATCCTGAAAAAGAAGGTAAATTCAGACCTTATGATTCAGTTTCAAGAGCAGAAGCTCTTTCTATAGCAGTAAATGCGCTTACTACAGAACAAATCAGCGAACAAAAGGCTAAATATGTTTTGTCAAAAGTATATAAAGACGCAAACGATATCCCTGCTTGGTTTGTAATCCCTGCAGGTAAAGCTGAAATCTTGGGAATGGTAGTTTCTGAGCCTGACAAAGCAGGTAATATGGACGCAGATAGACCAGCTACAAGAGCTGAAGTTACAGCTATCCTTTATAACATGATGGAACAAGCAAAATTAAATCCTAATGCAAAACTTGCAGAAGCTATGCGCAAAAAAACAGGTGAAGGTTATGTAATCGAAAACGCATTTGTTCAAGGTGCAGTAGGTACTATTCCGGCAGGTTCTATTGTTCCTATAAAAGTAGGTAATGTAATGGGTTCACAAATTTCTAAGAATGGTGATCAATTTATTGCAAAAACACCTCAAAACTTCATTACAAAAGATAAATATATACTTATTTACAAAGGTACTGATGTAAAAGGACAAGTATGCCAAGCAAAACCTGGTAGATTATTTGTTAGAAACGGTATCCTAACACTTTCTACAGACACAATCGTTACACCTAATGACCAAGCAGTTATTGAACATGGTACTGCAGATGTAACAGTTAAGAAAAGCAAATTTATGACTTGGATTAGAAAGATATTTAAAGGTGAAAAAATAATGGTCCTTCCTGATGGAACTGTTTATGTTAAATTACTTGATACTATAAAAGTTGATTTAACAAATGGATGGATATTTGAATAATTAATAAAATTAATTATTCTGAAATAAAAAAGGAATGGCTTTTACACCATTCCTTTTTTATTAGAGTTTCATTATAGGGATGTAATCTATTTTTTATTTTTCGGATTTATTTTTTATGATAAGAATCTTTTTTCATAAAAAAAACCTCCCGAAAAAGGGAGGTTGGAATTTTTTGTGTAATTCCTCGTGTGTAGAAGGTTAGTGTGTGTAGGTTATGTATGAAATCTTTGTTTTAAGCTCTCAAATTATTTATTGATTGCTTACATTTATATAAAGTATTTTTGTATATATAAATTGCATACATTAGATATTTTTGTTACATATTGAAACAAGATTAAGTTTTGTAACAAATAAAACAAATTGTGAAATTGAAATACATTTATATACTTTATATATATGTAAGATGTAAATAGATTAAACGGCTAAGTAAAAAAACAGAATTACCGTTTAAAAAGAGAGACACATACCCTAATTCCCTTCCTAATTAAAAATTTTACTCCACGTTTCAAACGAGGAGTTTTTTTTATGAGTTTATTTTTCTTATTGCATGCTCTTTTTATTTTATTATGGAGAGAAACCAATAACAACAACTATTCCAAGATATTAAAGTTATATAAAGAGGGTCAAAAACTATGATAAACTAGTATAGTAAGGTTACAATAGAAAGGGAAATTGAATATGATACCTATTTTTGATTCAAAACGTCAATACAAAGAAATTGGTGCCGATATTGAAAAAGCAGTATGCGAAGTTCTTCGTTCTGGTGCTTACATTTTAGGCAACAATACAAAATCATTAGAAAAAGAATTAGCAGAATATACCGGTGCTAAATATGCAATCGGGCTAAACTCAGGTACTGATGCACTACACTTAGCGCTAAGAGCTTTGGATATAGGAAAAGGTGATGAAGTTATTACTACAGCATTCACTTTTGTTGCTACAACAGAAGCTATAGGTATCGTTGGTGCAACTCCTGTTTTTGCTGATATTGACCCTGATACATTCAATATCGACCCTGCAAAAATTGAAGCTGCTATCACACCTAAAACAAAGGCTATCATTCCTGTTCATTTATACGGTCAACCTTGTGATATGGACGCTATTATGGATATCGCAAAACGTCACGACTTGTATGTAATTGAAGATGCTTGCCAAGCTATGGGTGCTGAATACAAAGGCAGAAAAGTTGGTTCAATAGGTGATATCGGTTGCTTCAGCTTCTACCCTACTAAAAACCTTGGTGGTATGGGTGACGGTGGTCTTATCACTACAAGTGCAGAACACTTAAAAGATAGAATTATTGCTCTAAGAAACCATGGTGGAGCTGTTAGATATCACCACGACGAAATCGGTGTAAACTCAAGACTTGATGAAATTCAAGCAGCAGTATTAAGAGTAAAACTTCCTCATTTGGATTCTTGGAACAAAAAACGTAGAGAAAGAGCTCATATCTACAACGAATTATTCGCAAACTGTGAAGATATCGTTACTCCAAAAGAACTTGACGATACATATTGTATTTATCACCAATATACAGTTAAAGTTCCTAACAGAGATGAAATCTTTGACAAAATGCATGAAGCAGGTATTGGTACAATGTTGTATTACCCAATTCCTTTGCATATGCAAAAAGTTCATGAATATCTTGGCTTAGGTAAAGGTACATTACCAAATACTGAAAAAGACACAGAAATCGTAATGTCATTACCTATGTTCCCAGAATTAACAAGAGAAGAACAAGAAACTATTGCCAGCACATTAATCAAATTAGTTGAAGAATCAAAAGCATTAGTTTAGTTTGTTAAAACATATTAACAAAAGGGCTGAATTCTGTATAAATTCAGCCCTTTTTATTGATTAAATCACTGTTTTATAGTATTCTAAGGGTGTGGACAATAAAAAATTTATTGATGTGGATTTAATAATTTCAGAGTGCGGTGTTGATTCAGATAAAGATCGTGATATTGTCATACAGAATATTATGAATCTTGAAAACAAATATAACTTTTATGAATTGATACAAATCTACAACCAGCTTTTAGTTACAGTCAAAGACCCTAAGATTTTAATGAATGTAATTACTTGTGCTGACAAATTCAGAGATTCATCTACACTTGGTCCGTTAGTTGATTTATTGTTGACTAAAAATAATATTGATGAACACATGGAAATTGATGATTTGATTAACCTTCGTGTATTATGTGCCAAAGCTATATCAAATCACAAAGACACTTCTGTCGTAGGAGCTTTGCTATATTGCTTGAATAACAAAAATGAGCATTACAAAGTGCGCTTGGCTTGTGCTGATGCTCTCGGTAAAATCGGTGATAAATATGCTGTTGCACCATTAATTGATTTGGTTCAAGACGAAGAAGAAAAATCAGTTTATTTGAAAGAATCTGCAGCGTCTGCTCTTGGTGCGATTGGTGATATGAGAGCTATTGACCCTTTGGTATCAATTCTGGAAGCTAAACAAGGATTTTTAGACAAGTTTTCTTTCTTAAAAGAACGAGTAATTGAGGCTTTGGGTAAACTTAACCTTGATAATAGAAAAGTTTTAAAAGCCTTGAAGAAATCTTTGCTGGATTCTTCACCTATGGTCAGAATCAATGCAATAGAAGCGATTATGAATTCTGATTCTGACGAAGCTCCTGAACTTATTAGAAGTTGTTTGAAAGATGAGGACAAAGAAGTTCAAAAAAATGCTTTGATTGCAATGTATAACCTTGAAGGTAAAGATATAATTGATGAAGTGCTTTTGTCCAACGAATATTCTGATTATTTAAAAGAAGAAGCACAAGATTTGTTAAACGAATACGAGGCTAACGATGAGTAAAAGAAAGTCAATAATCTTATTATCAGGAGGTTTGGATTCTCTTGTTTGTTTAGGTGCAGTAAAAGATGAATATCATATTGAACTGGCTTTGACATTTGATTACGGACAAAAATCGGCCAAACAGGAAATTGAGGCATCTAAAAAACTTGCAGAATACTATGGAATTAAACATGAAGTTATTGAACTTCCTTTTTTACAAGCTATTACCAAAACTGCATTAGTGGATAATAAAGATATTCCAGAAAACGAATTATATACGGAATACAGCGCAAAAGCAGTATGGGTACCTAACAGAAACGGATTGTTCCTAAATATTGCAGCTTGTTATGCAGATACTTATAACTTCACACATATTATATTCGGCGCTAACAAAGAGGAAGCCGTAACATTTCCTGACAATTCAAGAAAATTCACAGAGATTATAACCTCTTGCTTTGAACATTCTACATTGTGCAACCCTAAAGTAGTTGCGCCATTGATAAGCATGAACAAAAATGATATAGTAAAACTAGCTCTTGATAAGAATATGCCATTGGAATTAACAAGAAGTTGTTATAATGACAGCAAAACAAATTGTGGCAAGTGCGAATCTTGCAAACACTTGAGAGAAGCTTTAGAGTTTAACGGGGATACAAAATATATAAAGGTTTTATTTGAAAATGCAAACTAAACTAATTGAAGAAGAAATTAAATATATAGGTTCACAACTTCAACCTCACTGGATATACAAAAATTTTAAAATACAGGGAGATGCTATCGTTGCATTTATCGGGGAATGTGAAGTTAAATTGACAGAAATGGTTGATATTGAAGATGTCATAAACAATGAACCGATTTATAGCAAATATATGCTCAGTTTTATCACTGAACAGTTTAATATAAATTTGGTAGAAGGTGTTTTTAGACAACGCCTATTAATATGTATAATCAAGGAATTGTTAGAAAAAAGAGGAGTTTTTGTTGTTAGAAATGGTGATGATTTGATGATAAGTGGTAGAAAATTATCAGTATCTATTGCAACAAAATCTACTACATCAATACTTATTCATACAGGCTTGAATATAGAATCAGAAGGCGCACCGGTAAAAGCTGCAGGCTTGACCAGTGAACTTGGGATTACAGATATTAGAGCTTTTGCTCAAGAAGTTATGACTGCCTATGCAGAAGAACTTAAAGATATTGAACTTGCAAGCACAAAAGTCCGAGGAGTTTAAACATGGGGAATCAATATTACAAAAAATATAACAAACAAGAAGAAGAAAAACCAAGCTATATAAAACTATTCTTTGGCGCATTCTTTATGATGCTGATTCTTTTTGTCGTAATAGCAGTGCATTTATTTTCTAGTGTTGATACTGCAATAGGAGAAAATGATGAAGGCGATATCAAAGAATCAGGCTTGGGCGTCAAGCATTTAATTGATAGCCGTCTAAAGTTTATTCAAATGGAAGATACTGATAAACTACCGTCAAACAAAGCGCCAAATGTTATCCAACCTAAAGAAGAAGCAACAAGCAATTCTTCAGAAGGTGAAGTTCAAACAAGAACCTTTGGTGGACAAGATTATTCAAATCCATACGGTAGCAATAACGGTTTTTCAAGCACACAGTCATCATATTCGGAAGGCAGTACAATAAAACACCCTACAGGAGTTTCTCAACGAGCAACACAAAAAGCTACTGTTTACAAAGTGTATATAGGTTCATACAGCACACTTGAACAGGCAAGAGTTGCTCAAAACATTATTCAAGATGCAAACTTGGGTGTAACATCATTTGTAAAAACTTCAAGCAGTGGTGCTTATACAATTCAAGTCGGCTCTTATACAGACCAAGCAAAGGCTATGGGCTTGGCAAATGAACTAAAAAGAAATCATTTCCCTGCAAGGTTGGTTCAAGAATAAAATGACTTACTTAATAGATACACACGCTCATTTGGATATGGCAGAGGACATAGACTCTACAATAAAAAATGCCCATGATAATAATGTCAGAAAAATTATTATCCCATCTGTAGAAGAAAAATATTTTGATAAAGTCATAAAGATTGCAGAAAATCATGAAAATATTTTCTGCCAGTTAGGAATTTTTCCATCTGAAGCTAAAACATGGACTGACGAGATTGCTGATAAAATAAGACAACTCGCAAAACATTCCAAGGTTGTTGCAATAGGTGAAGTCGGACTTGATTATTATTGGGACAAGTCGTTTATTGAAGAACAAAAAGAAATGTTCAAAAAACAAATCACTTTAGCTAATGAATTAAATTTACCGATAGTTGTCCATGATAGAGAAGCTCACAAGGATTCTATTGATATATTAAAAGAATATAATAAAGATAATCCAAAAGCAGCATATTTAGCAGTAGAAAGTGTTGAGATGATGAAGGAATGTGTGAAATATGGCTGGTATATTGCAATAGGTGGGGTTGTAACTTTTAAAAACGCTAAAAAAATGAAAGATGTAGCAGTAGAAGTTCCACTAGAAAGGCTTATGTTGGAAACGGATTCACCATATCTGACACCTGTTCCTTATAGAGGCAAAACAAATCAACCTGCTTATGTCAGGTATGTAGCAGAGGAAGTTGCAAAACTAAGAAATGAGTCTATAGAAAATATAATGCAAGTTACATCACAAAATGCAGAAAAGGTATTCGGGATTTGAAAAAAGAAAGATTAGATAAAATACTTGTAGATTTAGGTTATTTTGAAAACAAAAGTAAGGCATCTGCTGCGATTATCGCCGGCGATGTGCGAATCGGTGATGAGAAAATAACCAAGGCGGGATACCAACTAGACCCAAGCAAAGAATATGATTTTGTAATAAAGACTATGCCTTATGTTTCAAGAGGTGGATTTAAACTACAAAAAGCTATTGATGCTTTTAACTTTTCTCCTAAAGACAGAATATGTTTTGATGCAGGAGCTTCTACCGGAGGATTTTCTGACTGTTTATTGCAACGAGGTGCTAAATTTGTTTATGCCGTAGATGTCGGATATGGACAGTTAGCATGGAAAATCAGAAATGATGATAGGGTTAAAACTATAGAAAAAACTAATTTGAAAATATGTACACCTGATTCTATCTATGAAAACAATGAGGAATGGGCAGATTTGTTAGTTTCTGATTTGTCATTTATTTCTTTAGAAAGAGTTTTGCCAAACCTAAAAACACTTTTAAACCCTAAGTTTCATGAAATGATATGTCTAATTAAACCACAATTTGAAGCAGGTAAGGAGTATATAGAAAAGGGAGGAGTTGTAAGGAATCCACAAACGCATATAATGGTAATCAATAAGGTTGTAGAGTGCGTTCATTCTCTTGATTACAAAATCGCAGGATTAACTCATTCTTCTATAAAGGGACCTGCAGGTAATATTGAGTATCTTATTTATTTCACAACAAAAGATATTGAAGAAATAGAACTTGACCCTGTTTCGACCGTAGAAAATGCTCATTCGGAATTGAACACAAGCAAGAATTAGAACATTTTTTAATATCTCACAAAGAATAATTAAAATATTACACAAATCTTAATTAAAAAGGTTAGCAAATTTATTTTTTTTTGATGTTTATTATACAATAATAATTGTTGATAGATATACGAAAGGAGTCCAATGAATTGGAAATAACTAATAATTTTAACACAACAGACGAACACTTGGGAAGACATGTTTTAGCAGAGTTTTATGACTGCGACCCTAATATTTTAAATAATAAAGATAGAATTGAAAATAATATGGTAGATGCGGCAATTGAATGTGGAGCAACTGTTGTTCAGAAATGTTTCCACATGTTCTCACCATTTGGTGTTAGTGGAGTTGTTATCATTGCTGAAAGTCATTTATCAGTACACACATGGCCAGAATTGGGCTATGCCGCAGTTGATTTGTTTACTTGTGGTAATAAATGTGATCCAAAAGTTGCTTATGAATTTTTGAAGAAAAAATTTAATTCTAAAAATGCTTCATTTACTCAATTAAACAGAGGTATTTTGAATCATGAAACAATGCAACTTACTCACAAAACATTTGAATTAGCTCAACAAATTGAAAGCTAAGTTTTAGTTATAGATATACTACATAAAACCACCAAAAGACATTGGTGGTTTTATGTGGATTTAAGGATAAATTTATGGCAAGAGTTTTAGTATCATTATCTCCTGATTTTTTAAATACAATAGATTCGTTAGCAGAAGAAGAACATAGAACACGCAGTGAATTAATTAGAGAGGCGCTTAGAACTTATATGAGAAGAAACAAGTATATTAATACTGCTAAAGCTGACAACAATGCCTCTACTCTTGATTCTTTGCTAGATTAGTATTTTATTTGATTAACAAAATATTCAATCCACTTGATAATAGTCGCAATTTCGTAAGGCTTCGGAATATATAAATCGGCGCCAGAATCAAGAACCAATGTTTTGTCGTGATAAACAGAGGTTGCGATTATTTTTGCGTTAGCAAATTCTCTGCTGGTTCTCAGACGAGAACAGAGTTCTAAACCTTGCTTGTCATCACCTGCATCTAATAGAATAATTGAAGGGTGGCAAAGCTCAGCTTCTTCTAATGTTGAGATTACATCATACCCTTGTAATTCTAGAGTTGTACGAAGTAAAAGCTCTAAAGCCGAATCTTTTTCAAAAACAGCGATTTTATTATTAAATTTATCGTTGTTAATAGAATTTTCACCTGCAATTTTGGGTCTATCTACTATATAATTTGACTTGTAAGGTAATTTAGCAAGCGATTTCACTTGATATAACTTTGATAACAACTTTTCGGCATCATTATATGTGTCAAATTCACTCAATACAACACCGATAGAAATTGATAAAAATTGTACTCTAATTCCTGCATATTCATCACCTTGCAAAAGCATATAACCACGTTTGAAGTCCTCATTTGAATAGAATTTTGGTGCTATTGTATCAAATGCAAAGCTCAAGAATGATGCAATTTTTTCTGCAGATGAAGGGTGAGTAATAATCAAGAATTCATTATCTGAGATTTGGCTCAAGAAATCATTTTCGGTTAATGTTGATTTCATAATAGCAATAAACGAACCACTCTATCGGCAGCAAGCTCTGTATAGATTTCTTTGTATGGTCTGAAATTATCAATACTTATAAACAATGATGCCCAGTCAGATTTCTTTGAAATAACTCGTTTCAAAGCTCTAAGTGAATATTTTTTGTTAGGTAAAAGGGTTTTATTATCCAAATTTGATTCAATTTCTCTGCGCAAGTGTGCTTTTATTCTGATTTTAAATTCTTCAATATTAACAGGCTCACTGATAAAATCATCTGCACCACTTTCTAACACTTTAATCCTGTCATTTATATCTGCAGATTTTGAAAGAGCAACAATAATCGGACGCATATTGTAGGTAAGAACTCTGATTTTATTACAGAAATCTTCTAGTGGTTCTGAAATACTATCTGAAATTATTATCAAATCAGGCTCATTCTCTTGTATAAACTTGAAAGCGTCCCTCAAATTGTTCACAATTATAACGGAAGAATTTGCAGACTCTAACGCCTTTTTATACTTGGTAGAAAGTTCTTTTCTTTTATCTATAATTATTGAGTTACAGAGCATTTTACATGATCCTCAATATTGTAAGCAGGGAATTGAACCTCAAATTCCACACCTTTTTCTAAATTCTTGACTGAAATATTACCTCGCATTTTTTCAACAAGTGTTTTTGTAATATACAATCCTAATCCACTACCTTGGATTTTACGAGTCAGTGGGTTATCAATACGAGAGAATTTCTCAAAAATTTTTTCTTTATCTTCTTCTTTTATTCCAATACCTTCGTCTTGTACTTTTATAATAACCTTGTTATTTGAATGAATTGTTATTATTTTTACATCTGTACCTTCATCAGAATATTTTGCAGCATTCTCTATCAGATTAATCATTATTTGCTGGAATTTTTCTAAATCAACAGATATTGTAGGATTTGATTTATCAAACTCTTGTATAAAATTATGATTTTTATATTGTTGGTGAACAATTTGAATCACAGGTTGTATTGAAGAATTTACACTTATATTTTTTAATATTACAGCTTCTTGTGGAATTTTTGTAACAGATAAAATATTTTCAACAAGATTTATTAAACGATTTGACTGTTGCTCAATAATTCCTATAAATTTCTTTTTGCTTTCATCATCAAGCCTGTCCCAAGAAGCAAGCATTGTTTGCGCAAAGCCTCTAATGCTTGTTAAAGGTGTTCTAAGTTCGTGTGATACTGTTGAAATAAAATCTTCTTGTTTTGTCATACCGAGATTATAGCACAAATCTTAATTGAGAGATAACATAATATCAAATACCCTGTAGATATAGGCATGAAATGGTTATTTGTGTTAGAATGTAAGCAAATAAAACACTTAAAGAAAGTTATAGACAATGCTTAGTTTAAAAGATGAGTATTTGCAAGAATTGAAAGATATCTTCAACCGATACTGCCCCAAAGCTGAAATTTGGGCTTACGGCAGTAGATTAACAGGAGATTGCCATTCAGGCAGTGACTTGGATTTGACGGTAAAAAGTTTTAATGAAGCTAATAAACATTTGTATGAATTGAAATCATTACTTAGTGATAGCAATATTCCGTTTATAATTGATATTAATGAATTTGATAAATTGCCTGATTATTTTCAGGAAGAAATTAAAAAAGGATATGTAAGAATATTCTAAAACAGGTTAGAGTTTATGGTTGATAAAATAAAAGTTCGTGGAGCTCGTGTCCACAACCTTAAAAATATTGATGTTGATATTCCACTGAATAAAATTGTCGGAATTGCAGGCGTGTCAGGTTCAGGCAAATCCTCTTTAGCTTTGGGAGTTTTATACGCAGAAGGCTCAAGAAGATATTTAGAAGCTCTTTCAACATATACAAGACGCCGTATGACACAATCTGAAAAGGCTCTTGTTGATGAAGTTTTGTATGTTCCGGCAGCTCTGGCATTACATCAGCGTCCAACAATTTCGGGTATTAGAAGCACATTTGGCACAGGTACAGAGCTTTTGAACAGCCTTAGACTGATGTTCTCAAGACTTGCTCATCACTGTTGTCCGAATGGTCATTATTTAGAACCAACCTTAGATGTAGCAAGTGGCAAAGAACTCATTTGTCCTGTTTGTGGAGAACATTTTTTTGCACCATCAGCAGAAGAATTAGCTTTTAACAGTCAGGGAGCTTGCCCGACCTGTAGTGGCACAGGTATTGTCAGAACAGTAGATGAATCAACTCTTGTTCCTGACGAGAATTTAACGATTGATGAAGGTGCTGTAGCTCCTTGGGGAACTTTGATGTGGTCTTTGATGACAGATGTCTGTCGAGAAATGGGAGTAAGAACAAACATTCCGTTTAAGGATTTGTCAGACAAAGAAAAAGATATTGTTTTCCATGGCCCTGCAGAAAAGAAACATATTTTTTATAAAGCAAAAAACACAAACCAAGCCGGAGAACTGGATTTCACTTACTATAATGCAGTTTATACCGTTGAAAATGCTCTATCTAAAGTTAAAGATGAAAAGAGTATGAAACGGGTTGAGAAATTCTTAAAACAGGATATTTGCCCTGATTGCCATGGCAGCAGACTTTCAAAACGAGCAAGAGAACCAAAGCTAAGAGGAATCTCGCTTGATGAAGCCTGCAAAATGTCACTTTCTGAAATCATTACTTGGGTTAAAGGAGTTCCTGAAACACTTCCAAAACCAATGTTACCAATGGCAAACAGTATATGTGACTCGTTTTTTGATATTGCAAAACGTTTGGTTGATTTAGGATTAAGCTATTTGAGCTTAGATAGAGCTACAACCACACTCTCTACGGGTGAGCGCCAGCGTATGCAACTGGCAAGAGCCGTCAGAAACAGAACAACAGGAGTTTTATATGTACTTGATGAACCCTCTATCGGGCTTCACCCCTCAAATATTATAGGTTTGAAAGGGGTTATAAAAAGCCTGATTGATGACGGGAATTCTGTAATTTTGGTTGACCACGATACACAAATATTGTCAACATCAGACTGGATTATAGAAATGGGTCCTAAAGCAGGTTTAGAAGGTGGAAATGTTATTGTAGAAGGCACAGTTGCAAAAATTGAAGCCGATAAGAATTCAATAATCGGGAAATATCTATCTAACAAAGAAATCATCAAAGTTAAAAACAAAATTCAAAGCCAAGAAATGTTTGAAAACGGTAAAATTTTGTTAGAAACAGATAAAATCCATACCGTAAAGCCTCTAAAAGTAGATATTCCAAAAGGACGATTAACCGTAATTACAGGGGTATCTGGTTCAGGCAAAACAACAATGGTTTTAGAGAGCCTTGTTCCTGCACTTGAGGCAATCACATCTAATAAAAAACTACCTGAACATATCCTCAATATTGAAGCAGAGGGTATCAAACAGGTTAAATTGATTGATGCAACTCCAATAGGAATTAATGTCCGTTCAACTGTTGCGACTTATGCAAATATTCACGATGAACTGAGAAAAACTTTTGCAAAAATTTCTAAGGCAGAAGGGTTTGAATATAAAGCAGGTGATTTTTCGTATAATACAGGCAAACTGCGTTGTTCAACATGTGACGGAACAGGCGTGATAAACTTAGATGTTCAGTTTTTGCCTGATGTAGAAATCCCTTGTCCTGAATGTGGTGGGGCAAGATATGCAAAAATTGCCGAAAAAATAAAATATAACGGTTATTCTCTGCCTGAGATAATGGAAATGAATGTCACAAAAGCGTTAGAAGTCTGTCAGAAGATAAAACTTGTACACCAAAGACTTGAAATATTACAAGAGCTTGGCTTGGGATATCTGACGCTTGGCGAAGCTACACCAAGTCTTTCGGGAGGGGAAGCCCAAAGACTGAAACTCGCAAGCGAAATGCGAAAAATACAAACAGATTCTGTTTTTGTGTTTGATGAACCGACTATCGGTTTACACCCAAAAGATGTTGAAACCTTATTGAAGGTATTTGCAACCTTGATAGAAAACGGTGCAACCGTCATTGTAATTGAACACGATTTAGATGTAATAAGAAACGCAGATTATATCATAGATATGGGACCTGAAGGCGGTGAAGCCGGAGGGGAAATAATTTTTGCAGGAACTCTAAAAGAACTCAAAAAATGCAAGATTTCTAAGACTGCAAAATTTATTTAATTTTCTTTTTGTATAGCTCTTACACCAGTTGACAGCCCCTAGAACATAAGTTATAATGTAGATATAGGAGTTATATCACGGATATTTAAAGGGGAAATACATTCGTGGTTGTTTATAAAGAAGGAAGCATTGTAAGATAAGACGGCTATTTTAGGTTTACCCACTAACAGAATAGCTTCCCAAAAGTGTTACTAATCATTCGAAAGTATCGGAGAGTAATGCAATTTACGATTAACACCAATATTGCCAGTATGATGGTACAGTTGTCATTAAAGAAATCGACAATAGCTCTAAATCGGTCAATACAACGTTTGACAACGGGATATAAAATCAATTCAGCAAAAGATGATGCTGCAGGTTATGGTGTTGCTCAAGGCATGAAAATAAAATTATCTTCTTATGGTGTAGTAAAAAAGAATGCAGAAATGGGAACATCGTTTTTGGAAACTGCTAGTAATTCTCTTGAGCTTGTTCAAACTCATTTACAAAGAATCAGAGATTTGACGGAACAAGCTGCAAATGGTACTTATGGCAAAGAGTCAATAGATGCAATTCAAGCAGAAATTAGTGCAAGACAAAAAGAAGTTGATAGAATTCTTGATAGTACAGAATACAATGGTATCAAGGTGTTAAAAGCTAATGGTTTTATTGGTAATGTAAACAGAATTTCAGAAGATGATGCAAAAGCTCAAGGTTATACTGTAATAAAAACTGCTGATGATTTAAAGAAAATTTCATCAAGTGGTAAATATATCCTTATGGCAGATATAGATTTGAAAAATACAACTTGGAGTTCAAATTCTTTCTCTGGGACATTTGAAGGTAATGGATATTCCATATCAAACCTAGATAGAGCTCTGTTCTGGGATTTGTCAGGTGGAACTATTAAAAATCTTTCTGTTCAAGGTGAAACAAGTATTTCACTTGCTTTGGTTTCTCAATACATTAGTTCAAATTCCACAGTAGAGAATGTTACGGTAACAGGTAGTGTTACAGTAGCTAATGAAAGGGCTTACAATGCTGGTGCTTTAGCCGCTTATGTTAGGGGTTCTAATGTAAAAATAAATAATTGTTCGGCAAATGCAACTGTAACTTCAGCAGGTACGAATGTTGGAGTTTTAATTGGAGAATTGGGAACTGGAACAATTACTAATTGTTCTAGTTCAGGAAAAGCAACAGGGAAAGGTAATGTTGGTGGGTTAATTGGTATTGCAAATAACACGTCTCAACTTCAAATTCGGAATTGCATTACAAGTGCAGATGTCCATGGTACAGCTTGTGAAGCTTCAGCACATGGATGTGACACTTGTGCTG
>USCK01000031.1 GCA_900553205.1 uncultured bacterium
AGTTATTAAGAAGATAATTATTTCTTAGTCACTTATTAACCTAGCTCTTATTAACTTTTTGTTAGAGATATTTCGCTTACGCTCAATATGACGGAATATTTTAGTCATTCCGTACTTGATACGGAATCTGTCAGTTTGATATCTTAAATGACACAAACTAACTAACCAAACATATTATCTTCACAAACCCAAGCTACACCTCAAACATCAGATATAGTGTACTTTTTACCATATTAACTTATGTATCTTTTAGGTTTTTAAGGGTTGTCAATTCTGTAAAAATGGTTATAATGATAGTGGAAGTTCTGTTATCAATAACTATAAAACCTATGTAGCAAGAGAATAGGAGGCTTTATGCACTTTCTACGTTACATCTTTAGACGAATCTTTGCATATCTTCAAGAAGCAGGAATGCAAGCTTCAAAACATATTGCTTATTAATATTATTATTTCGAAAGTTCCTTCCTAACACTTGATATAATAGTACGATAGGGTGAACCACACATTGGTTTGCCCTATTGTTCCGTGTATAAACCCCAACAAAACACATAAAATATATAACAAAACGCATCTCTATATTTTATAAAGATGCGTTTGATAAATATAATCGTAATTCTAATTAATATCTTGCAAGATATTTATTGATTTCCCATTGAGTAACACAAGTTCTGTAGTCGTCCCACTCTTTCTCTTTTGCTACAACAAACTCGTTCATAATATGTTGTCCCAAAGCAGCGTTTGCAACCAATGATTTGTTCATCAAATCAACAGCTTCAATCAATGTTCCAGGCAAAGAATCAATTTTTTGTCTTTTACGTTCTTTGCTTGTCAACTTATAGATATTACTTTCTACAGGTGCAGGTGGCTCAATTTTGTTTCTGATACCGTCCAAACAAGCTTCCAAGATTGTAGCAAAAGCTAAATATGGGTTACAAGCAGGGTCCGGTGAACGCAATTCAACTCTTGTTGCAACACCACGTTTTGCAGGAACTCTCAACAATGCACTTCTGTTTGCCAAAGACCAAGCTAAATAAACAGGAGCTTCATACCCCGGAACAAGTCTTTTATAACTGTTTACTGTTGGGTTCAAGATTGCAGTAACACTTTTCACATGCTTCAACAACCCACCAATAGCATATTTCGCAGTGTCAGAAAGTTGGTATTCTGCATTTTCATCATAGAACGCATTCTTACCATCTTTAAACAATGAAATATTACAGTGCATACCTGAACCGTTTATACCAAAAATAGGTTTTGGCATAAATGTAGCATGCAAATCATGTAATGCCGCAATAGCCTTAACTACGACCTTGAAGGTTGCAACATTATCAGCTGTTGTAAGAATATCTGCATATTTGAAATCTACTTCGTGTTGACCATCTGCAACCTCGTGATGAGAAGCTTCTATATCAAAATTCATTTCTTGTAGTGTATTAACGATATCAGAACGAACATCTTCACCCAAATCTTCTGGCCCTACATCATAATAACCAGCTTTGTCCATTGTTGAAGTTGTAATATTACCGTTTTCATCTTTTGAGAATAAGAAGAACTCAGCTTCGGGTCCCATATTCATTGTAAAACCAAGTTTTTTAGCTTCGTTCATCAATCTTTTTAAGTTACATCTTGGACAACCTTCAAATGGTGTGCCATCAGCATTATAAATATCGCAAATAATTCTTGCTGATTCATAACCGTCAATATCTCTCCAAGGAAGGATTTCAAAAGTATTTTTATCAGGGTAAAAGAACATATCAGAAGTTTCAATACTTCTAAATCCTTTAATAGACGAACCGTCAAGCATAATCTCATTTGCCAAAATCTTATCAATATGGCTTGCAGGAATAGAAATGTTTTTAACTTGACCATTTATATCTACAAACTGAAGTTTTATGAAACGAATATTTCGTTCTTTTATAATCTGTTTTATATCATCTGCGCTAAGGTCTTTTCCATCTAATCTCTTGTATGTAAAATCGCTCATAAACCCTCCATTCAAAATTCTTATTTAATATATGAAACTTTTTACGTTTTTTATTAAAATACATATTTCTCTAACGGTCAATATTTTTCATATTAAGATTAAGTAAAGATAAGTTTTTAAAGGATTTTTGATTTTACCGTTTTTCTAAAAAACAGATTAAAAATTTAAGAATTTGAAAAAATTTTATTCAAAAATTTAAAAAATTAAAACAAAAAATTCCAAAATCAAAAAATTATTTTTCAAAAACCAATATTTTTAAAAATTTTTATTTTTTTAAGAATATTAATATTTACCCAATATAATAAAGGTATGAAGGAATATTTTACAAAATTTTTAAACTGTGGGAGAAATTCTCTCAGATTCATAATCAGAACATATAACATCAAAGAGATTTATGTTCCGTATTATACCTGTCCTTCTGTTTGGCAAGCTATCAAACGAGAAAATTGCCAAATCAGATTTTATCATATTGCTAGAAACTTCTTGCCGACAATAGAATTTTCTAAAGACAGTTATATTCTATATACAAACTATTTTGGTATAAACAGCAAGAATGTATTTGATATGGCTAAGAAATACCAAAACTTAATCATAGATAATGCGCACGCATATTATATGCTTCAAATCGGACTAGCAGGGTTTAATTCTATAAGAAAATTCCTTCCGACACCAGACGGAAGCATTGTTTATACAACCAAAGAAAATAAAACCATTTATCCCCCTGATGAATCACACATAAACCTCACAAACACAGATTTCAGAAACAGAGATTTTGATATATCTGATGATATCAAATCTGTTTCAAACAAGACCGTTGAACTACTTAAAAAGATTGATATTGATTTGAATAAGAAAAATCACCTTGAAAGGTTTTATGAATTAGAGAAAAGATACAGAGATACCAATATGCTTAAAATAACGCTTGGAGAATATGATATCCCATATATTTATCCTTACTTATCAGAAAACAAAATAAATGAACCTTACGAAACCTTTTGGAACCCACAGCCAATAAATACAGTGGAAGGTTATTTCCGAAAATATTTGAAAGGGATTATTTTGTAGGATTAATTAAATCAGACCGGCTAAAAACTCCAAAATACAAATATAAATTCAAATGTTATTTAGGCCTTACAATTTCAAGCAAAGAATCTTTTGGCATAAAGGAACGACAAATACCGTTACACCCGGCAACAAAGAACAATTCTAATTTTTGTCCTTTTTTAATATCCAAATTCTCAAACGGAATCACAATATCTACAAGCTCGTTTATAGACATATTTATATTAGAGAAATCGTGTTTTTCCCACAAGCCGTCACTTATTGCATTTGACAAAGTAGGTTGATAAAGAATTTTGCCAACAAATGTCAACAACAATTCATAATGATATTTCTTTTTCATTACAGGAAAAACTGCATCCTGATTGTTAGCAACCCTAATTGATGATGCATGTTTAATCTTGCTATTTTTGCGCATATAAACAAAGAAATGTGATATCCTTGGTCTAAAATCATCTGCATTTTTGAAATTTGGGTTCATATGTAAACGCAAATAAACATTATCATTATCAAACCCATAATCAATTTTGTCGCATAACTTGTTATCACGATAAACTGGGCCATCAATCAAGTCAAAACTGTTTATAAAATCTATATCTGACTCACCTGTATTTTGAAATGCTTCTTCATTTTCTATCAAATTCTGATAAGCAAGAGCAATAACTGATTTATCCAAAAACTCAGGATATGCTGAATTTAGGAATTTATAAGCTTTTTTCAAATGTTCTCTAAACAAGAAATCAAAAATATTATCTTGTCCAGAATTGTTTGGTTCACCATACCACCAGAACCAATCGCTACCCTCTGCAATATAAATTTCTTGCATTGCCAAATTTACTGCATTTTCATCAGGGAAACCTTTAGCAATCTCTATTATGTCCTGCCTTACAGTTGTCAAATAATTCCAAGCAAGATTCTTAACTGAATCGCCTATCCAAAATTGAAAATCTTTGTTTATCCAAGACCCTGGATATATGCCCTCTATCTGACGTTTTGTTTTATCATTTTCGATATAATCAGATAAACAAACTGTTTCTAATGTCGAATCTTTTTCGATAAGCGAATACAAAGTATTTAAAAATTCTGCACCATCTTCTTTATATCTTTCCCAACAATTTTCTCCATCTTGAGCTATTGTCAAAATATGTGTATCGTCAGGGGAAACCAATAACTTACTTTGCATAAGCTTAATCTTATTATACAAATCCTCTGCAGCAGTTTTTGAATTTATATTACTGTATTCAAAATTAATTAAATTAGATATTGATGAATCCCTAAAAATCACATCAACATTTGAATCCTCACTAGAATATTCATAAACCTTTAATAAATGATATGGATCTTCTAAATTACCTTTAAAATCTCTTATGAATTCAAAATTAATAGTTTTTGACAATATTGACTCATCAGAAACTGTCCATTTTATACCTAGCGATTTCAACAACTCCAAAACTTTTGTAGTCAAACAATGTTCAGATGCCCACAAACCCTTCGGACGAACTCCAAACACTTCTTCAACTCTATCTAATGCACTTTTTACCTGTATATAAGCATCATCTGATAAATCCATTTCTTCTGGTAAATTTTCTACCGTCTGAGCATTCTGTATTGTTGTCTGAACATCACACAATATAGGTAAAATTGGGTGATTATACGGACTTGTCGTTAATTCTATTCTACCTTCCTTAATATATTCCCTATATGTCGGAATTATCTCAGAAATGATCTTACGATGTAAATCTATTATCTTGATTCTATCTCTTAGAGTGAACCCTTTTTCTTTTGACGCTAATTGACGAAGTTCAGGAAAACGATTCAAATGAGTCGGATCAATCCATGCCAGATTGAACAAAGCCATCAAATCAGAATATTCTTGATTTGTAAAAGCTTCTATATTAACATCTTTTTTGGCATATCTTTTTTTATACAATTTTCTGTATGTAGGGTGATGATAAATCATCGTTTCATACTCAGCAGTAAAAAAGTTATTTAAAATATATTCTTTTTCACTATCAGATAAATTTTCTACTGGAGTCATTGTTAAGCTTGAATGAATATCATTAAATCCATTTTCAGAATAATCAATCAATTCATCTACTAATGCTGGAACAATATTTACATTAAGTTTAATATTAGGGTGTTTTTCTAATATCAAAACCATATCAAGATAATCTTTTACAGCATGCAACCTTGCCCAAGGCATAAGATATACAGAGTCCAACTCATATACCGGTTGGTGCATGTGCCAATAAAAAGCTATTGATAACTTTTTTAAACTTCCGTCCATCAAAGTTATTATATCAGATTTTTATGAAAATTAAAACAACTAAAACAGATTAATACCAATATTATGCCAATTTCAAATCTTCAACAGTTAAAGTATATCCTAAACCTTTTAATATCTTACCTATAGTAACAATACTTGGCGCAGATTTTGTTTTACATTTTAAAATCTCTGTCAAATTACTTCTATCAATTCCTGTAGTTTGAGCAAAATCTTTAATAGTACCTCTAGCCTTTATAACTTGCTCTAAAGCTCTATAGAATTCAGAATAATCTCCAGTTTCTATATAATCAAGTATAGAAAATTTTAACCAACCCTTTTGAAACTCAAGGTTTTGTAATTTTTGATTCATATAATCATCATGACTAATAGTATTAGCCTTAACTTTTTCCATATCAAGTTTTTGATTTTTATCTGACATAGCCTTACCCTTTATAGTTTCGTTCCACAAAATCTTCGTAATATTTACTTGCTTGCTTTATTGCCTTAGCCTGATTCTTTTTATCACTACCTGCTAAAAGCAATATTACAATATTATTTAGTTCTTTATAATAAATCCGATATCCTTTGCCAAAATCTAATCTTAATTCTGATAAATTACTATTTTGCAACCTTTTCCAATCACCTTTAAGACCATCTTTTAACTTATTTATTCGTTTATAGACCCGTAATTGATATTCAAAACTAAGTGATTCTACCCACTCTGTATATGGACATTTCCCATCAATAGTTTTATAAATTACAATATCTTTCATAATACTAGTGTAGCTTATAGGCAACAAACCGTCAAGGGTACATAAATAACTTTCATAATTTAAAAACTTTTCAGCCAATCAGAAAATATCACTAAAGCCGTTTTTAATCGTTCAAAATTATTACAATAACCAATCCTTACAAACCCGTTCATTTCAAGAGTTTCCCCCGGGAGTAACAAAACTCCTGTATCTTTTAACAAGCGTTTGCACAAATCAAATGAGGAAATCTTCAAATCATAGCCTAAAAAAGCAGTTGTACCACCGTTTGGTAAAACACAAGTGATGTGAGGTTCTTTATTAACCCAATCTGATAAAATTTCATATCCGATTCTTTGTTTTTCTAAATTTCTCTTGAAGATTTTATCTTTGTTTTCCAAAGCTATTGATGCAAAATAATCATCTAATATACTGACACTGATTGTATTGTATTCTCTTTGGTGATTAATTTCTTTTATTATTTTTTCATCTGCAACAATCCAACCCAATCTTAACCCTGCAAGAGAAAACCCTTTTGATAATGATGAGGTTGCTATCCCTTTTTCATACAAATCAACTATTGAAGTTGTGTTATAGATATCTTCTCTTACAACACCTCTATAAACCTCGTCTGATAGAATATAAGCGCCGTTTGCTACTGATACAATTTCCTTCATCAAGTCATCTTGGATAACAGAGCCTGTCGGATTATTAGGGTTTATAAGACTTATGAGTTTTGTTTTTGGAGTAACTAACTGCCTCAACACATCAATATCAGGCAACCAGTTATTTTCAGGGCGCAAAAATAAATGTTTAACATTTGCTCCCAGCGATTTTGGAATAGAATAATGTTGCTGATATGCAGGAAGAATTGATATGACTTCGTCATCAGGTTCAACCAAAGATAAATACACAAGCTGATTTGCACCGATTGCACCATGAGTAACTGTAATATTATTCAAGCCTCGGTTTTGATACAGATTACTTATTGCAGATTTTAATCTTGTTGAACCATGGATATCACCATAAGTAAGTTTTTTGGATAAAATCTCATCAATATTATTAATCTTAGCAAGTTCAAGCAATTCATTTACTGACATTGAGTCTATACAAGTATCTGCCAAATCATATTTTGCAGTTTTCTCGTATTCATTGAACCATTCTTCAACTTTAAAAGCATCAATTCTCATAATAAACCAATAAACTTTTTAACTTTTATTTCTTTTTCATCAGCTAATGCCACACCAATAAGCTGATTATTGTAAACCAATGAAACCAAACCTCTTATATTATCTCTAGGATAAATTTGAAGTCCATTTGAACATCGTTTATACTCAGCATCATTGATTATAACTTTTGTAAGCGAGAGCCTATCTATCGGAGAAATCAAACATGCCTGTACCTTGTCTTTATCATCCAAGGTTTCTAACTTGATAGAATCCTCTACAAAAAATTCTCCTGCCTGAACCCTTATGAGTTTTGTCAAATATGCACCACAGCCCAACATTTCCCCTAAATCATAACCAATCGTTCTGATATAAGTACCTTTCGAGCATTTTATATAAATTTCTGCACTTTGTGAAGCCTCATCAAACGATACTATATGAATATCCTCAATAATAACTTTTCGAGGTTTTATTTCAACTTGTTCACCAGCCCTTGCGTATTCATAAAGTTTTTTGCCGTTTACTTTTATTGCAGAATAAATAGGTGGAATTTGTTCTATCTCACCTTCAAAATTTTTCAAGGATTTTATAACATCTTCTTTTGTAACTTTTTTGTCAGAAGATGAAACAACTTTTCCCTCTATATCATAAGTATCTGTAACTTTTCCAAATTGAACAGTCGCAATATATGCTTTATCATCTGCTAGATATTCAATTAATCTTGTAACTTTTCCTATACATACAGGCAGTACACCTTCTGCAAAGGGGTCAAGCGTTCCGGTATGACCTATTTGTTTAATTTTTGTAACACGTCTTAAACGAGCCACAACATCATGAGATGTTATGCCTTTAGGTTTATAGATATTGACAAAACCTAACATAGAATTAGATTTCGCCTCTTGAGATTTTATTAATAAGTTCTGTAACTCTAGAGCCTTCTTCCAAACCGTTTGAATATACAAATCTCAATTCTGGAGTTAATCTTAAACGAACTCTGCGGCCAACTTCATATCTAATTTTTGGAGTACTTTTTTCTATAACTTCTTTTGATTTCTCAACTTGTTCAGGGTTTCCCAGAACACTATAAATAACCTTCGCATAAGAATTATCATGCGAAACTTCTACATCTACTATAGAAACTACACCTTCCAAGCCTCTAATTTCTCGTCTTAGGATATCAGAGATTTCTCTCATTAGTTCTTTTCTTACACGTTCATTTCTTAAGGTCATATTTCACTCCTACTATGTTTTTATAACATGATACATGAAATTGTTACATTTATCAATAAAAAGGCAATTTTTTCTGAACAAATGTTTTATTAAATATGTGATGAATGTAGGTAATAAAATATTAAACTATACAAAAGCTATTGGTCTATCTGCCATGATAGGTTTATCATCATGTCAAAAACAAGCACCTAAAACCATACAAAAAGCCGTTTCTAAACCTAAAGTAGAAAAAGTCGTTAGAAATTCAACAGTAGAACTTCTACGTTCATTTGAAGTTGGTAGTGAAGAATCTGTAAGACTTGCAAAATCAGCAAAAGGTGCAGACATAATAAAAGCTCGAGATATTAATGCCTACAATCCAAATGATTCAGTCGGAGAATTGTATTACAGGGTTTATGTAGGAGAAGCTGATAAACAAATCAGAAAAGAAAAAGGTATCAAAGGAAATCTTGTAACTGTCGGCGAAGGTATAACAGGTGAAGAATATATTAAACTTGCTAATGGTAAAAAAGCATACGCTAATGACTATATATCTAAAAAAGTAGCAGATAGTTTGTTAAACAATGCTATTGCACAACGAGATTCTGCATTAAGAGCAAATATTGCAATTAATGAATATAAAAAACTTAAACCTTATGAAAAAGATGCAGTAATCTCATATATGTATAATATTGGGGATAAAAAACTAAAAGAAGCTAAAACTGGAGAATCCTTCTTTAAGGCATTATCCGAAGGAAATATGGGCTATGTTCAAGGAAAATTCAGCGTAGTTCCTAGCGCACAAAATGCAAAATCAGGTATAGCTAAAGTAAACCTTGCTAAAATGATTATTTTTGGAAACGGAAAAATTTATAATAATGCAAAAGCCCAAAAGAATTTACGCCAGCAAATAAAAAATATTGCTAAAAACGATAGTAACGCTCAACAAAGAATCTCAGAAGCTATAGAAATTGCTAAAAAATATGGTGTTAGCAAAAAGAATCTTGAAATTACAGAAAAGAAAATTCAAAAAATATTAAATAAATTTACAAACAATAATTAAATATTTTCACTTTTTACAAAATTTGTATATAATATACTTGTCAAGTGAAAGGAGAGTTAATTATGAAAGTACTTCCAGTTATGCCTAAAGTAGTTAATACTGCGAAAAAAGTTGCTAAAAAAGTTAGCAAACCATCAGTTGCAGCACAACCACTTGTAGCAAGCAAACCGGCTGCAAAGCCAAACGCATCTGTTGGTGCAGCAATAAAAAAAGTTGCTAACATGATTAAGCATAAATAGTAAATTTATACTTAACTATTAAATTTTTGACAAGCCCCTATCTCATATTAGGGCTTGTTTTTTAGGAGAGAACTATGATTCAAGGGATATCACAAACAAATTTCAGAGGGAATTATAATAAAGGCAAAGTTTTATTCAATAACTTGCCAAAAGACAAACAAGTCAGATATATTATGGCAGAAAGAGCAAGACAAAATTATAACAATAACCACAATTTAAAAATCCAAGCCCCACAAGATGATATTGGAACTTATGTAAGCAAAAAAGTTAAGCAAAATGATTTTTGGAAAAATATTGTTGATAAATTTTTTGCAAAATAATTCCATATATAACAAAAGATTTACATTATTAATGTCCATGTGTCTTGTTTGTAGTATAATATAACTTGAGGATAGTGAAAGTTAGGAGAGATTAATGACACAGAACTATGATGCCAGTAATATTAGGGTTTTAGAAGGCTTGGAAGCAGTAAGAATGCGTCCTGGTATGTACATTGGTTCAACTTCTCAAAGAGGTTTGCACCACTGTATTTATGAAATTGTTGATAACTCAATCGATGAATCACTTGCAGGATTTTGTACAGAAATCCATGTTACTGTTCATAAAGATAATAGTGTTACAGTTGAAGATAACGGTCGTGGTATTCCTGTTGATGTTAAACCTGAAACAGGTAAATCTGCACTGGAAATCGTTCACACAGTACTTCACGCAGGCGGCAAATTCGGTGACGGTGGCTACAAAGTATCTGGTGGACTTCACGGTGTTGGTGCCTCTGTTGTAAACGCACTATCTGAAAAAATGATTGTTGAAGTTTCTCGTCAAGGTTATGTATGGCGTCAAGAATATTTGAGAGGTGAAGCTGTAGGCCCTGTTGAAAAGACTAAAGAAACTACAAAAACTGGTACTAAATCAACTTTCTGGTTAGACCCAGAAATCTTTACAGAAACAACAGTTATTGATGTTGATGTAATCGCAACAAGATTTAGAGAAATGGCATTCTTGAACAAAGGTTTAAAAATCATTCTTCATGTAGATGCCGATAACAGCGACCAAGTTTTTCACTACGAAGGTGGTATTGCAAGCTATGTTGAATTTTTAAACACAAACAAAAATGTTCTTTTCGACCCTCCAATCTATATCGACAAAGAAGTTGACGGTATGAGAGTTGAAATCGCAATGCAATATACAGATTCTTATAGCGAAAGTATTTTGTCTTTTGCTAACAATATTAATACCCATTCAGGTGGTACTCACTTAACTGGTTTCAGAAACGCTATTACTCGTGTATTAAATGATTACGCAAGAAAAAATAATATACTTAAAGATTCAGAACAAAACCTATCAGGTGATGACGTTAGAGAAGGTTTGACTGCTATTGTTAGTGTAAAACTTGGCAATCCTGAATTTGAAGGACAAACAAAAGAAAAACTTGGCAATCAAGAGGCTATGGGTGCTGTTCAAGATGCAATCAAAGAAAAATTCCAAGAATGGCTTGAATTTAACCCTAAAATGGGTAAAACTATCATTGAAAAAACTTTACAAGCTCAAAGAGCTAGAGAAGCTGCAAGAAAGGCTAGAGAACTAACAAGACGTAAGACTGTTCTTGAAAACTCAACACTTCCTGGGAAACTTGCAGACTGTTCAAATAGAGAACCTGAAAAATGCGAAATTTACCTTGTTGAGGGTGATTCTGCGGGTGGTTCTGCTAAACAAGGTAGAAACAGAATGTTTCAAGCTATTTTGCCATTGAGAGGTAAAATTCTTAATGTTGAAAAAGCAAGATTGGATAAAATTTATGCAAACAACGAAATTCAATCTATGGTACAAGCTTTCGGTATCAAAATCAGCCGAAACCCTGAAGAAGTTGATATTTCTAAATTGAGATATCACAAAATTATCATCATGACCGATGCCGATGTTGATGGTGCTCACATCAGAACATTGATGCTTACATTCTTCTTCAGATATGCAAGACCTATGATTGAAGATGGTTATGTTTACATCGCACAACCACCTTTATTCAAGATTACATCAGGTAAAACTTCTGAATATTTATATGACGAAAAGGCACTTGATAAGATGTTAAAAGAACGTGGTATTAAATCATTAAGTCTTTCAAATAAAAACAGAACTATTACCAAAACAGGTGAAGAACTTATTGCATTGTTAGGTAATATGACAACATACTACAAATCTTATAACAACCCTATCTTGAACATTATTCCAGAGGTTGTACTTAGAGGTTTGATGAGATCTGATATTACTGCAGAAGATTTTGAAGACCAAGCTAAGATGACAGCAGTTGTAGAATACTTGCAAAACTACTTGAAAGACCACGCAGAAAACTACAATGTAACAGAAGCTAAGAATTACAAGCTTGAATTAAAATACAATGCAGAAAATGCAAAATATAATATCAAACTTGATATTGGAGAAGAAGATTTTATTATTATCACATCTAATATTATAAAATCATCTGAATTCAAGAGATTCAAAAACTCTTATCCATTAATCAGAGATTTCTTGATTGAAGAAGAAGGTACATTGAATCTTGAAACAGATAATGACAAATACGAAATCACATCATACGAACAACTCCACAAAATCATTGATGATAGAGGACAAAAAGGCTTGACTATCCAACGATTCAAAGGTTTAGGGGAAATGATGCCTGAACAACTTTGGGATACAACAATGAATCCTCAAACAAGAACATTGTTAAAGGTAAGCATTGAAGATGCTATGATGTGTGACCAGTTGTTTGATATCTTGATGGGTGACAAGGTTGAACCTCGTAGAGATTTCATTCAAACTCACGCAGTATATGCAACAAATATTGATACATAAGGTTAATAACTCAACCTTTTCAAAGTTTAAACGGTTCTTATAATATGTAAGAACCGTTTTTAATAACAAATCGCAATACAGAAATTATTACTATTTTATCACTTATTCAAGTTGTATTTAGTTCACTATTGATGTATCATAGAGCCATAGAATAAGCTTTATTATTAGAAAGAGAGATGACAATGAAACGAGAAATGATTTTTTTAGGGCCACCGGCATGTGGTAAAGGTACACAAACAAACAGATTGGCTGAATATTTCAATCTACCTCACGTTGATACAGGTTCTCTCTTGAGAGCAGAAATTAAAAGCGAATCAGAAAACGGCAAAATTGCTAAACAATACATAGATAAAGGACAACTTGTTCCTGTTGAATTGGTTGCTAAAATTATCAAAGACAGACTTGCTCAAAAGGACTGCGAAGAAGGTTATATCTTAGACGGTTTCCCAAGAAGCGCTGAACAGGCTGATATGCTTACTAAAATAAACGAAGAACTTGATGGTGACAAAGAAGTATCATTCAAAGCTGTTTATTTTGATTTGGATCAAGAAATCCTTATCTCAAGAATTGTTAACAGACGTTCTTGTCCTAAATGTGGTGAAATTTATAACATCAAATTCCACCCACCAAAAACAGAAGGCGTTTGTGACAAATGTGGTACAGAATTAACTCAAAGAAAAGATGACAACGAAGAAACTGCAAAAGCTAGATTTGAAACATATTTCAGAGAAACTGCACCACTTGTTGATTATTACAAGAACAAAGAAGTTTTAAGAACAATAGATGCAAACGGAACAATAGATGAAGTTTGGGAAAGATTGTTGAAGGTAGTAAATGATTAATAGAAAATCTAAAGATGAAATAAAAAGAATGCGTCACGCAGGACATATTGTTGCTCTAGTCCATCAAGAAATGAAAAAAGTTGTTGAACCTGGAATTAGCACAATGGAGCTTGATGATATTGCAATGCGTATTATCAAAGAAAATAAAGCTATACCTACATTTTTAGGATATTCTGGCTTTCCGGCAAGTATTTGCACATCAATAAACGAAAAAGTCGTACACGGGATTCCTTCTAAAGATGAAATTTTAAAAGAAGGTGATATTATCGCTATTGATGTTGGAGCAACTTACGGTGGAATGGTCGGTGATAGTGCTTGGTCTTATGCAGTAGGCAAAATTTCACCGGAAAAAGAAAGATTGATGAAGGTAACTGAAGAATCTTTATGGGCTGGTATAGACAAAATGAGAGCAGGGAATGTTCTTGATGACATATCTGGAGCTATAGAAGATGTTGCTAATAGAGAGAAAATGGGTATCGTAAGAAATTATGGTGGTCATGGCGTTGGACACGTTATGCACGAAGACCCATTCTTGTTTAATTATAGAGTCGGCAATATGACTAAAATAAAAACAGGCTATGTTATAGCTATTGAACCAATGTTGAACCTTGGTTGCGATGAAGTTGAAGTTCAAGCTGATAATTGGGGCGTTGTTACAAAAGATAAACAACCTTCTGCTCACTTTGAACACACAGTTTGGTGTTCAGAAGATGGCCCTGTCCCTATGACAACATTGATGAAATAGAGATTCTAAACAATTTATTTATTAACGAGGTTCGGAGATAACTCCGAACCTCGTTTTAGTTATTAAGCAAAGTCTTGACTTATTGTAGGTTATACCCTACAATATAAATAGGCTATGGTAAAAGAAACTCTAAAACAAATCATTTATTATAAAACTGCAGATGGAAAATGTCCATTCTATGAATGGTTTGAGAGTTTAGATAACAAAACCAAAGCTATAATAGATAGCCGTATTGAACGCTTAATTAATGGTTTATATGGCGACCATAAAAAACTTTCTAACAGTTTATTATCCGAACTAAGATTTTTTATCGGCAAAGGATACAGAATATACTACAAAGATCTTACAGATATTGTGATAATAATTATTGCAGGAAGTGATAAAAGTGACCAAAAACGAGTAATTAAACAAGCCGAAAAATATTTTAAAGACTTTATTGAAAGGAACTCAAAATGACAGATTTTGCAGAAGAATTTAATTTGGATATGAACAAAGTTATCGCTAATTCAATAAGTCACGATGTCTTAATGCAAGAAAAATTACAAGACAACGATTATCAAAGAATATATCTTGAAACATCATTGGAAGAATTTGCCAAAGACGGTAACATTGATGCTTTTATCCGTTCGTTACAACATGTGGTTAAAGCTCGTGGACGAGGTACGATTTCTGCACTTGCAAAAGAATTGAATATGGATAGAAGCAATTTATCAGACATATTAAACGGCAAAGTTCAACCTAAAATCAGTA
>USCK01000032.1 GCA_900553205.1 uncultured bacterium
GAGGTAAATACACAAATTGAAGAATTATCTAAAAATAATGCACAAAAATTTTCAGAAAATCTAAAATCTCAAAAAAATTCGGATGATATTTATAAAATGTTCAAAGAAGATAAATTTACCACAAGGGTTGAAATTCTAAAAAACTATGGAGGTATGAAAAAAGTTTTAGACGATTTACTAAAAGAAACTCCAGCAGAATGGAGCAGGCTACAAGAAAGAGGGCACACCAATTTATCACTTGAGGAATATCAAAATAAAGAAATAAATGTATTTATTAACGATTCGGGCTTGTTTAAAGATATAACACCGGAAGAAGAAAAACTCATTCAAAACAATTTTGAAGTTGGTATAAAACATTATTGCACAATCCATGGATACAAATATTAAATTTTATAGTTTATACCATGTTTTTTGAATAAATCGTTAAAGAACGAGGAAAATTTATTCATATTATTTTTAGTTAAAATCATTGGAATTGTTAAACTAAGTCCTGCAGTTTGCCAATTAGACTTATAAGTTTTTAAAATGTTTTCTATAAAATAATTGACACTCTTTGCCTTCTTTTTATCTAAAAGCCAATTTGTTTTTTCTGAAATATGTTGACATAAGCTATCGGCTTTTTGTCTGTGATTTTCTTGTATATTAGGATTCTTACAAATATTTTGAAGGATTTTTATTGCCCAAAATCTTTGAGTAATATTTGGTTTGAATTTATAATTGTGATGAAACTGAATAGCTTCGGGTAAAGCATTTATCTCTATTGCATTTATATTATTTTCTTTTAATTCCATTAGACTGGCAAGACGCATAATTTCGCCAATTCCTTTATGCCTGTATTGTCCTACGGTATGAATATAACCTGAGCCTATTTTTTTTGACGTCAAATTTACTTGGTAGTTATAACTGCCTAAAGTTTTATTCTCTTTATCCGCGATTTTACTAATGAACCATACACTATCTTTTGCATCAGGAATAGGCTCAATATATGTTTCTAAATACCCGTTTCCATCTTTATATGAAACCGGAATTTTATCATGCAAAATAAAATTCTTTGAATCTTGTACTACATTCTTAAACTCTAAACCACTATTATTTTGTGGCTTGGATAAATAAGGTGTTGATTTATTTTGAGACAAATTAAATGTATTATTGAGGTGCTTAAAAAATATCATCAACCCTTGTCCCCCAACATATCGACTAATTTAGTAACATATTTTGTTGTATTGGAAAAAAGGTTTTTCATAACCTCTTTAAATCTTTTATCCAATTTCGTAGTTATGTGTTTGGCTTCTTTGGTAAAAGACCTTGAGCAAATAGAGTTTGAATATGTAATTAATTTTGTCACTGCTTATCCAACTCCTTAAAATAAATCTTGAACTGCAACTCTTTTTCAGATTTTGGAAGTTTGTTTATTCTTTGTAAATTCCCATTAAAATCTGACAAAAACTCGCTTGGATATAATTGAGCCAATTCTACTCTCATTACAAAATTGTTCGGATTATTACAATCAAAATGACGACGATAACTGTCAGTTTTTTTACTTAATTCTACAAAATCTTTATTAGACCTACCCTCGCCCATATAATATTTTGGTGCCATTTTCTGTGATATTACCTTCTTCATTGAGTTTTGCAAATCAGAGATTTTTTCTGCAGAAATTGCATCATTCTTCATAAAATTTTCAAACTTTTTAGAAAAAGATGTTTTATACCCGTTGAAATTGATAGAAGCGTTGGTTGAATTTATTTCCATATATGGTTAAAAACTCATAAAAATATTTTTTGCTACGAAAAATAGCAAAACCTATAGTTTTATTCCTCTTTTCCCAGAATAACTTTTCCCATAAATTTGATATATTTCACATCTTTATTAAAACACATGCTTATTATTCTTTTGCGACAAGTGTTTAAATACCAACCAAACAAATTATGTTTGATTTTACTATACAATTTTTTTTCCCAATCCTCTGAATATGGATTATCATAAATTATTCTATCGTCCATTCGTTTTAGCATCATCTTAATTCGTTTGAACGCATCTGCACAATTTTTCAAATTTAACATATTCAACACAAGTTTGATATAACCAATTTCTCTACAAAACAAGCAAGCCAATATGTCTTGATTATCAATGTTATAATCGCTCAACCAATCATGTATTTCATCACTTCTTTTAAATGGTAAAGTATAATCCTTCAAAGAATCAGCATCATTTTCATGAAAGCGCCGCCAATAATAATATGCCTTTGAGACATAATTAATTCGTTCAGCTAAACACATTGTCTGTACTTGAAACGGATTGTCTGTCCAACCTGCACCAGGAGCTTCTATAAAACGAATTTTGTTTTTATTCAAGAATTCTCTCTTATACAAACAAGTCCACACACTTGGGTGATAAGATAAGAATAAAGGACATTCTTCTATCTTAAAAGTTTCTCGAGGAATTTGTTCTTCCCCAATCCATTCTATTCTTTTGCAACAAACTTTTGTTTCACTTTGCAAATTGTCATAAAAACTTGATTTTACAACATCAGAATTATTTTCTTTTGCGACTTTATACAAGTTCTCATACATATCTTTGTCAATATAATCATCAGGCTCAAGAATAGCTACATATTCACCTGTTGCTCTTTCTAAACCGATATTACAAGTTTGTCCATAACCACCATTAGGTTTATGTATCGGAATTATTCTACTATCCTTCTCTGCATATTCATCAATAATTTTTGGGCAAGAATCTTTTCCACCGTCATCTATCAAAATAATTTCTAAATCAGTCATTGTCTGATTCAAAATACTATCGACAGCTTCTTTTAAATATTTTTCGACTCCATATACCGGTACGATTACAGATATTTTAGGCATTTATTCTTCCTTTTAGTTTATAGAAATTAGAAATCTTCTACACTTCTTTTTTTATTATTGTTTTACCCAAAAGTCTTATAAATTTTTCATGTGAATTCCAACGGATTTGTATAAATTTCCTTCGTTTTAATTCAAAAGGAGAACAAATATACAAGTACTTATTCTTTCTTAAACCTTTGTAATCATTGTTTATAATCAGTTTCAAAACTTTTTTCTGTTTTAATTTAAAATTTTTATACTTAACCTTTTCTCTTGGCATATCTTTGAAAAGTTTATGCAATTCTTCAAAATGTGCAGGTTTAAATTTTTCATCTGTTTGTAACCACATACTAAATGAACAATTATAAAAATGTCTGTATGCGATTTCTTTAACTTCGTCCCAACAATTATTATCAATAAAAATTTTCTTAGCTTCCTGACACATTATAGGCATCATTTTTAGTCTGCCGTCTGTTCTGATAGTAGAAGAATTCATACCTTCTTCTGCTCTATAATTCATCAAGTGGTCATGTACCAAAGCTATCTTTGCACCTTTTGCATAAACCAAAGCTGCAAAAGGCATATCTTGATAGCTTGCACTTCTTGATTCAATTACTCTGATATTATTTTTATTTAAATAATCTCTCTTATATATTGCCGACCAAATACTCACATGGTGTTTCATTATTTGAGGATTTTCTTTTACTGTAAATACTTCCCCTTCCGGTGCAATCGTGGATATCACTTTACAATCTCTGTATTTATCATTGCCGTAAAAATATCTAAAATCACATTTACAAACATCTGCATCTAACTTTTTAGCTTGGTTGTACAATTTTTCAAACATATTGGCATCACACCAGTCATCAGTTTCAACAATACCGATATACTCACCTGTTGCAGCATTTATACCCGAATTTACAGCTTTACCATAGCCACCGTTTGGTTGGTGAATAGGTTTTATTCTGCTATCTTTTGCAGCATATTCGTCCATTATTGCACCACAATTATCTGGAGAACCATCATCAACAGGGATAATTTCAATATCCGTCAAAGTTTGATTAATCACACTTTCCAAACATTGTCTAAAATATTTTTCCACATTATATGTCGGCATTATTATTGAAACTTTAGCTCTATTCTCCATTTTATCTTCCTTTTATCTTCTTCTATCCTATTCTTACAATTTCTCGTCCAAAAAGTGTTATACTCACTCTTTGTTTTGAAATGTTTATGGATAACAATTTCTTACGAAATCTTCTTATTTTTTCTTTCATTAAATATTGTTTGTATTTTTTGTAATACTGTTTTGGATTATTTATCAAGAGCAACAACTCTTTTTTCTTACATCTAGAAAAGAATAAATCACCCAAATTCTCTGTTTTATAGATTTGTTTAAACTTATCAGAATAATATTGAATAAACTCATCTACCAAAGCTTCATCTAATCTCAAGAGATTATGCCTATAACTTCTGAACATTATTGAATAAACATATTCGAGGTTTTTGGTACAATTATTTGATTTCATAAAATCAACAATAGATTCAAACTCTTTGCAAACTGCATAAGCCTTAGCTGTTGATTTTACTGAAGAATTAGGATTATCTTGGCGATAATACAAATAAGCTTCATTTGTCAGCATAATTCGTTTTGCAACAAGCATTGTCTTGTAATGCCAACCTGTATCTTGATAACTGGCGCCTGCTGTTTCTGAGAATCTGATATTATAAGTCTGAATAAACTCTTTTCGATAAATCGCAGACCAAATTGAAGGTATTATATTCAACGCTTCCTTATATTCATCTGTTGTAAAAACCTTATCACACCAGTCTTTGTCTATAATACCGGCTTTTACACATTGGTTTGTATCACCCCAATATTTGACAAAATCAGATTTTAGAATATCCAAATCATTAGCTTTTGCTTGGTTATACAACTTTTCAAACATTGTATTTTCTGCATAATCATCAGATTCAACTATCCCGATATATTCTCCAGTTGCAGCGTCAACACCCATATTCATAGATGCGCCATAGCCTGAATTCGCTTTATTAATAACTTTTACCCTGTTATCTTTAGCTTGATATTCTGAAATAATTTCAGGCGAGCTATCAGTTGAGCCGTCATTGATACATATTATTTCGATATCTTCCAAAGTTTGGTTGATTAAACTATCTAAACATTGCCTTAAATACTTTTCTACATTATATATCGGAACTAAAACTGATACCTTAGGCATTTATAACTCCTTCAAAAAGTTCAATAGCTCTGGCTACGGCCTGATCCATATTGTAGTATTTATAATCACCTAATCGGCCCAAGAAATATACATTTCTCATTTCACTTGCATCAGCTAAATACTTTTTGTACAATTCTGTATTTTCTTCGCTTGCAATCGGATAATATCTTTCGTTTTTGCCAAGTTCAAAGAATTCTGAATATTCTTTTGCAATAACTGTTTTATCTGATTTGTCTTGCAAATAGTGTTTGTACTCATGAATCCGTGTAAAATCGTAATTATTCGGATAATTTACACAAGCATGTGATTGATAAAATTCTCTGTCGTAAGTTTCAAATTTAAAGTTTACACTTCTATATGGTAGTTGACCATATTTGTAATCAAAGAACTCATCAATGGACCCTGTATAAAAAATTCGTGAGTTTTTAACAAGTTCTAAATTTTCTTTTTTGTATTCTGCGAAATCTTTGTTCAAAACAACTTTAATATTTGGGTGTGCCAATATTTTTTCAACAACTTTTGTATAACCTTCCAATGGAATACCTTGGTATTTGTCTTGGAAGTATCTGTTATCTTTTGAAAGATATACAGGCACTCTGGCTGTTACAGCACCATCAACATCTTTTGGAGATACTCCCCATTGCTTGGTTGTATAGTTCAAAAAGATTTTTTCATAAACATAATTAGCAAGATATCTCAAATCTTCATCATCTTGCTTTTGGAATTCCAGAATAGGAACTTTTTTATTGTATTCAAACACTTTTAAAAGTTTTTCTTCCATGCGTTTTGCCATTGTTTGTGGGAAAACCTGATAAAGTGTGTTAAAGTTAAAAGGGATATGAGCTTCAATGCCATCAAGGCTCCCAACAACCTCGTGCATATAAGTGCTAAAATCAGTAAATTGTTTCAAATAACTCCAAACTTTTTCGTTGTTAGTATGAAAAATATGAGAGCCATATTTATGAATCATAATTCCGTTATTATCTCGGTAATCATAACTATTACCTGCAATATGGTCCTTCTTATCAATTACTGTAACTTTTTGATTAAGTTTATCAGCTATCAAATTTGCAATAACTGCGCCTGAAAAGCCTGCCCCAACTACGATATTATTGTATTCCAAAACTTATTCCCTCTACTTTTTATTACATTATGACAATATAATAAATAATATATATTATTATATTATCTATAATAATATAAATCAGCTTCATTTACAACCGAACATTTAAAAAGTAGGAGTAATATAGAAACTTCATATTATTTATTTTTTTACAACATACAATCTGATGTTTAATATAACATTAGACAATAGAAAGAATCATTTTAACTTTTGTTTTTATCTACCATATTTTTAACACAGTTATCTGCACCATCTAGTACCATATTCAACCAGTTTTCTTTAGTATTTTTATCAGGTATTTGCTGAATTGAATTCACTAACGACCCTCTGACCATATTATCTGCTCCATCGAGCAATTTTGGGACCCATTCAGAATGTTTTGTATAGTTTTTAACAGATGTAATATTTTCTGCCAAAAATTCTTTTGCGACTTTGTCTTTTGTATCTAATAGTTTTTCAAACAATGGAGCTCTTAAATCCGGATTTATAAACTTAACAGTTTCACAAAGTCCGGTCTTAACTTGAGCATCATCGCAAGTTAAAAGTTTATCAATCCATTTTTGCTGTGTTTTTGGATCTTCGTTGAACAAATCAATCGAACGAGCTAATGTTGTATTAATCATTGCGTCTTTTTTTGAGAAAAACTTTTCAAAATATTCATCATAACGAGAACTTCCCATATAATGCATTGAATTTATCAAAGCAACACTTGCATAAGGGTCAGCATTTTCTGAGAAAGATTTGTAAATATTTACACGATTTGGCATATCCTTATAATATTGATTTATATTACGAGCCAAATATTTTATAGTTGCAGAATGTTTTGTATTCGCATTATCTTCAAAAAATTTATGAGCAATTTTTGAAGGTATATGACTAATTTCTTTTGCAATAGTTTCTTGAGTTTTTATATCATCAACATTTGTAGTAAGTTTTTCGGTCAGTGAATCCAGCTCAGGAGTATGTTCAAAATTTTTGATATTTTGAATCAATGCAATATTACCCCTGTAACTCCCTAAATCATAACATTCTTGATACTTTTCGGCTTGAATATCTTTTGGCAAATATTTTACACTGTGAATAAGTCCGATAGCCTTATCTTTAAACTCATCTGAACCATCATTTTGAGAGATAATCTTGTTAAAAATACTAACTTTTTCTTCGGGAGAGTTTGCATATTTTATCGATTTATGAACATCTTGAGCCAACTTATTCCCTACAAGATTTGTAGCTGTTTCTATTCCACCATAGTCTAAAATCCAACCATTTATTATATTATTACGAGTTGCATCACCATATCGAATTCCCAAATCTATTAAATCAAGTTTTTGAGTAGGAGCTTCTATTGATGAAGGTATATATTTCACAGTCATCAACCCATGTTTTGTATCGCCATAATAAAACGGAGTAAACTCTGATTTATCACCTGCATACTCTTTAACATACTCAGCTAAATTTTGTTCTGTATGATTCCCATGGTTTTGCAAAAAGTTGTTATCACGTTTGAATAACTTTGCAACTACGCCAGAGCTTTTATCTTCGCCTATACCGATTCTGTAAGCCCAAGCCTGAAAGCCATGTCCGATATACTTTACAGAAAACGGAGTTTTTTCATCTATAATTCCATGTTTTTGGAACAAATCAGATAACCCTGATTGCAACCTGTCAAAATCTGTAAATTTTCTCTCTTTTTCAAAATTTCACCAAAAGATGTTATAAACCCGTCTTTATCAAACTTGGAAACATCTTTAATTCTACTCGTCCACTCTTTTGGTAAGCCCAGACCTTCGACAATACCATTTGCACCTTCATGAACTTTTGATAAATTAGTTACATGTCGTTTTGAATAAATACGTTTCCCCATATCAGAAGTGTAATCAGCAATAGCATTCCAATCTAAATGCCCTCTAAAAGAAACATTCGCAAAATAATTCGGCGAAACTATCGGCATCTTGGAGTCTTTGAAAGGTTTTATAGAATTAGTTGAGTTATTGTGATTAATGTTTTTTGAATGTTGATTGCTTAATATTGTAATATTGTTTGCCCTAAAAGCAATTTGAGTTATGTCCATATATAAATTCCGTAATTATAAAACTGTACTATTATTGTTATAAAACCAGTAATTATAAAATTTGCTAGTGGAAATTCTTATTTATATATTAGACATAAAACTTAAACTCAAAAAAAGAACAGAGATAACTCTGTTCTTTTTCTAAATGGAGGAGGTGGTGGGATTGTCTTGCTCGGTCGCGTTTAACGGGTCTTCGTGTTTTGGCTGATGTGATTTCATCACATAACCCAAAAGCACTTCGCCCTCAGCTTCCTCGCGCTCGAACCATAGACAAAACTTCGTTTTGTGGTTCTCATTGTAAAGAAACACCTTAAATGGTTGTTTGTAACATATAATTTGATTATTTAATAAAACTCAAAATATTTACATATTTAGTTTATACATACGCTAAATTTTTCCAATAGTAGTAAAAGATTAAAGCTAGACTATCTAATATATATGTCATGATTTTAATAATATATTTTGTAACTATATTATAAATAACTAGAAAATAACATATTTTTAGGAAATTGAAGTGTTTGTATAAAATATTTATACCCATGCTTGTTGAATTAAAACATTATATGCAATTTCAATTTGTTTTTTTGAAAATTTTTGTTTTTTAACGTTCCAAGAGTATACCGCTGATATTAAATCATTTAATTCTGTTTTATTTTCTTTTGACATTAGCCAATGCACAGTCGCCAATAATTCTAATCCAAATGGAGTTTCAAATCCGCCTACAAGTTCAGAAACTTTATTTATTTTATTAAGCAAATCTAAATCTTTTTCTAACAATAAATGGGCGTCTTTTATAGCACCTGGTAATAGTGTAATATGTTTATCGGGTGCATCTTCACCATCATAGCCTTCAATATAATGTTTTTCTAATAAATTTAAAACATGTCTTAAATTTTGAGCATATGGACCATATAAAGCTTTTTTATAATTTAACCTTAAATTCTGCCCTGATTCTTGTAAAAAGTACATAAGCTTATGTATTTCAAGTAAAGTAATAAAAGGGTCAAGCATACTTTGTAAATAACGATTTATAAGTTCAATTAAAGCCGCTCTACTTAATGTTAATTCTGGTACTTCTTTATTTTTTACTTGTTCTATATTATTAGCAGGTTCATAAATAACAATTTTTACATCTTGTAAATCTCCTAATACCTGCTCTATAATAGGTTTTATTTCATCCCAATTAAGTCCTCCAAGCCCACACCCCAAAGGAGGAATTGCAATGGATTTTATTTTATAATTTATTATGTCATCTTTTAATGCAACTAAACCTGATTTTATATCTTGTACCTTACTTTTCCCTTTCCAATGTCTTTTGGTAGGGAAATTAATTATATACTTAGGGTTAAACAAAAGTCCAGAATTATAAATAAACATCTTGCCAGGCTCAACTTCTCCTTTATCACAAGCTTGTTTGTATGCTTTAAAATTTTCAGGATACATTTGTTTAAACTGTAATGCTATACCACGCCCCATAATACCAACACAGTTTACGGTATTGATAATAGCGTCTGTTTGTTCTTGTAATATATTTCCTGTTTTATATTCAAACATATTAACCTCTTTATAAATTAATAATACCAGTCTTTCTTTAGCATTATATTAGACGAAATATTGTATTTAGTTAGTATTTTACTGACTTCCGTTTGATTTTTTAAATTATACACTCCAATAGTAGTTATTAAATCTACAGGGACTTTACTTTCTATTAAAAACTCTGCTTGCTTATTTTCTTTTACTTGTCTATCAACATCAGGCCCAGCCCAGTGAATAGAATTAATTGCATCCCAATCCAATAATTCGATAATCTTATCAAAATTAGAATAGTCACTAAAATAAGAACTTCCTGCATTAGAAGTTGTATAGCAAGCCTTTAAACTATTTTTTTCTGCCCATTCTAAAATTTTGCTTAATTCAAATTCCAAATGGAGAATGTTATCCTGTCCCAGTGAATACTGCAAATCCGGATTATTTCTACAACTAATTACATATAGCATAACAGAACGTGGACAAAAATAAAATGGAACACATTGCCCAACTGTTAAATTTTCGAATGATGATAAAAGTTTATTTAAACGTCTTTCTTTAATTTGTGACATTCCTATTGTTGTTCCATTAATTTGTCTATTTGTAATTAGAGCATCACAATATAAATAACCATCTGATAAAACAGATTCCAAACGATCAACGTGTAAAATATGATAAACTTTTATATCTGTCAGTTTTTTTATCACAAAATACCTCTTAGACAGTCTAACATAAACACAAGCAATCAGCAAAAATAAACCTTAATTTATATTAAAACTTGCGTTTAAAAAGTAAAAACAATATTTTCATGATAGAATTATCACATAAGCTGCGAGGTCTTAATGTATAAAAAAGATTTATCAGAACGTGATATTTGTACAAAATTTATAACACCTGCAATACTAAAAGCTGGGTGGAATAAAGACTCGCAAATTAGGGAAGAAGTTTCTTTTACTGCAGGAAAAGTTATTGTTAGAGGTAAGCTTGTTTCACGTGGCAAAGGTAAAAGAGCTGATTATATCCTATATTATAAAAACAATATTCCTTTAGCAGTTATTGAAGCGAAAGACAATAAGCATAGTGTAGGAGCAGGTATTCAGCAAGCAATAGAATATGCAGAAACTCTTGATATTCCTTTTGTATTTTCTTCAAATGGAGATGCTTTTTTATTCCACGATAGAACGGTTGATTTAGGTAAAAAAGAAATAGAATTACCTTTAGATGAATTCCCAACTCCACAAGAATTATGGGAAAAATTTAAAAAATTCAAACAAATCGAAGATGCAGAAACAGAAAAAGTTTACACCCAAAACTATCATAAAGATGTTTCAAGTAATAAGGAGCCAAGATATTATCAGAGAATTGCAATTAATAGAGCAGTAGAAGTAATAGCAAAAGGTCAAGATAGAGTCCTTTTAGTTATGGCAACAGGTACAGGTAAGACTTATACTGCATTTCAGATCATTTGGAGATTATGGAAAGCTAAGAAGAAAAAACGTATTTTATTCTTAGCTGATAGAAACATTTTAGTTGATCAAACAAAAAGCCAAGATTTTGCACCATTTGGCGATAAAATGACAAAGATTACAAAACGTCATATTGATAAATCTTATGAAATATATTTAGCCTTGTATCAAGGTATTACTGGGAACGATGAAGACAAAGACGCTTACAAAGAATTTTCAAAAGATTTCTTTGATTTAATTGTAATTGATGAGTGTCATAGGGGAAGTGCAAAAGATGATTCAGCTTGGCGAGAGGTATTAGATTATTTTTCATCAGCTACTCATTTAGGTCTAACTGCAACACCTAAAGAAACAAAAGACATTTCAAATATCGAATATTTTGGCGAGCCTGTGTATACATATTCTCTAAAACAAGGTATTGAAGATGGTTTTCTTGCTCCATACAAAGTTATTAGACCGATAATTAATATTGATATGGATGGCTTAAAACTTCCACAAGGTACAATTGATAAATATGGGAATGAAGTTCCTAATGAGGAATTTAATGTAAAAGATTTTGATAAAAAAATTGTTGTTGATGAACGAACAGAACTTGTCGCAAAAAGAATAACTCAATACCTAAAGAATAATAACAGATATGATAAAACAATTGTTTTCTGTACTGATATTGACCACGCAGCAAGAATGCGTCAAGCTTTGGTGAATGAAAATCCTGATATGGTAGCAGAGAACTCAAAATATGTAATGCAAATTACAGGCGATAACGATGAAGGTAAAAAAGAACTCGATAACTTTATTGATCCTGAAGTTACTTATCCTGTAATTGCGACGACTTCAAAACTAATGACAACAGGAGTTGACGCTAAAACTTGCAAACTTATAGCAATAGATAGCAACATCAATTCAATGACAGAATTTAAACAAATTATCGGTCGTGGAACACGTTTAAGACCTGATTATGGCAAATGGTATTTTACTATTCTCGATTTTAGAGGGGTTACAAGACTTTTTGAAGATAAAGATTTTGACGGCGAACCTGTTCAGATAAAAGACGTAAAAGAAACCGAAGAAATGCCAAAAGATGAGCAAACAAAGGAGGAAGTTGAAACTTTGATTGATGAACTTCTTGAAGATGAAACCGTTGTAGAAATTCCACCTAATATTGATATTACAGATGTTGAAAATCCTACTAAAAAATTTTATGTGAATGGAATTGAAATTGTACAAGTAGGTGAAAGAGTTCAATATTATGGCAAAGACGGCAAACTGATAACTGAAAGCCTTGTAGATTATACCAAAAAGAATCTAAAAGCTCAGTTTGCTACAATGGATGATTTCATAAAAAAATGGTCAGAAGCTGATAAAAAATCGGCAATTATTGATGAACTAATAGAACAAGGTGTAATGCTTGATGAATTGAGAGAAGAAGTTAAACAAAAAACAGGCAAAGACTTGAGTGTTTTTGATTTGATTTGCCATGTAACTTTCGATATGTCGCCATTATCAAGAAAAGAAAGAGCAGAAAAAGTTAAAAAAAGAAATTACTTTGGCAAATATTCAGAAAAAGCGAGAAAAGTTCTTAATGCCTTAATTGATAAATTTGCAGATGACGGTATTGAAGAGATTGAAAATAGAGAAATATTGAAATTTCAACCTTTTGATGAAATCGGGACACCAATGGAAATAATCAAAGAATTTGGTGGCAAAACCAAGTATGAAGAAGCAATAAAAGAACTTGAAAAAGAGCTCTTTAATGATAATGAGGTAGCTTGATGGTTAGTTCTTTAATTAATTTTACAATTACATCTACACCTCAAGGGATAAATTGGGCAGAGTGGATATCAGCAATTTCAACCTTATTAATGATGCTGGCTACTGGATTTATGGCATATTATGCGAAACAGGCGTTAAATTCATGGAAAGAAGAAATTAAATTAAAGAAGATTTATAGAATTAATAGAAATTACATAAAAACAATTGATGAGTTTTTAAAATTATTACATAATTATGAACTAATATCTAATGAACAAGAAACTAGATATATATTAGAAAAATTATTAGAAGAAATAAATATAATATTATATGAATATAAGTTAGTCCAAAAGAATACTGAAACCGAATTTTTAAAGAATCTAATATATTTTAAAGCTGTTATTCAAGAATACACAAAAATAAAATTTCAAAGCTTTAATTCAGGAGTAAAAGTTTATTATGAAAATTTTTGGGATGACTATGCACCAATTCAAGAAAATGATGGTGATATTTCTTATACACTGGAATATGAAGAATTATTAAATAAATTAAATAATGCAAAAAATTTGTGTGAGCAAAATATTTATAAATTTTATAATTAGAGGATAACTAAATGCCAAATATATCAAGTGTAATAAAATCAATACAAGACATAATGCGAAAAGATACAGGCGTTGACGGTGACGCACAAAGACTATCGCAAATCGTTTGGATGTTGTTTTTAAAAATCTTTGCTGATAAAGAAGATGAAGCAGAGATTATGAAAGATGATTACAAATCTCCACTTGATGAAAAATATCGTTGGCAAAATTGGGCTCAAAATGATGAAGGTCTAACTGGAGATGATTTAATAGATTTTATTAATAATGACCTGTTTCCATACCTGCAAAACCTTGATAACGATTCAAATAAACAAGCTTTGATTATAAGTAATATTTTTCAAGATACTTATAACTATATGAAATCTGGCACACTGCTAAGACAAGTTATCAATAAAATTAATGAAATTGACTTTAATTCAAGTGAAGACAGACACCTTTTCAATGATATTTATGAACAACTATTGCAAAGCCTTCAATCAGCAGGTAATGCAGGGGAATATTATACCCCAAGAGCAGTAACTCAATTTATTGTAGATATGGTTGACCCAAAACTTGGTGAAACTGTCCTAGACCCTGCTTGTGGGACAGGAGGTTTTCTTGCTTGTACAATAGAACACTTGAAAAAACAAACAGATACAACAAAAGAAGGTGAAATTCTGAATAACTCTATATTTGGAATAGAAAAGAAACCTCTTCCGCATCAGTTATGTACTACAAATATGATTTTGCACGGAATCGATACTCCAATAAATATTAAAAGAGATAATACTCTATCAAAACCGATTAATAATATTTCACCTGCTGATAGAGTAGATTGTATTGTTACAAACCCTCCGTTTGGAGGTATTGAAGAAGATGGTATTGAAAATAATTTTCCGGCAAGTTTTAGAACTCGTGAAACAGCTGACTTATTTTTAGTATACATAATGAAAATGTTAAAACCACAAGGACGTGCAGGTATTGTATTACCAGACGGTTCTCTTTTTGGAGAAGGTGTAAAAACAAGAATAAGACAAGAACTTCTTGAAACTT
>USCK01000033.1 GCA_900553205.1 uncultured bacterium
GAGCGCCCTATGCCAAATCCATTGCCACCACACAGACCTGTTATGCCACCACATCATCAACACCCTGAACATGTTGATATAAAACCTGATTTACCGGGGTTTAAGCCTGATGTAGGATTACAAGAATATATGCGCTACGAAATGTTGCGCCCTCAACCATTACCTCCACCTACAAACACTTCTATTAGCTCAGAGGTACATAGACATCATCACCACCATAAACACTTGCCACCACCTCCAAAAGAGGAAATTAGTCAAGAAGCTCAAGCTGCAATGAATGTTATGCAAAATGTTCAACAACCTGCTGAGCCTACCATTACTCAAATGCGACAAAAGTTAAGTGGTGATGCTGCAGAATTATTCTTTACAGGATTAATAAACCTAAACGATTTATCAAATACACTCAAAACAAATAGCAAAGGTGCTAAAGCAAAACTTGTACTTGCAATGGCAAACGCATCTAAACATGGTATTGATAATTCACAAATAAATGATACACTCAAAATGATTTCAGCAAGCATGGCAGCGACAGAAACCTCTACGCCTTCAAAAGTTTTGAAAAACATTATTGAATTATATCTGCCTTGGTATCCTTTACAACAAGGAGTTGGATTTGATTTATCAATCGAAACAAAAGCTGGTGAACAGGACTTCTTATCTGTGTTAAAAGTTTGGATTCAAACCAGAAATTACGGAAATGTTAATGCGATTTTAACTCTTATGACTTCAAACTCAGTAGATATGAGTATCCAATGTTCAGAAAAATTCCCAAAAGACGATTTGCTAAAAAGATTAAACGAAGAAACAAAAAATAGAACTATGCAATCTAATATTAATGTAGAAGAATTTGAACAAACAGAAGGTTATATCGAACCTCAGCAACAAGCAAAAGTAAGTCTTTCTTCTACATACGAAATGAATCCGTATCTATTACTAATGGCACATTCGTTTATCAAAAACACTATTGTTATAGATAGCAATATCTCCTTCTCGTAAGTAGGAATAGGTGCAATTCTACCAATTCTTTTAACATGTTCAACAACAAAAACAAACAATTATCTATCCAAAAACATTACTATATAAGGTAATATTAACTCCTCTACATATTTATCACCTATCAGCTATTGTTTATTATTTTGCAGAGTTAATAATACAAGTATGAATATTGTAATTATCGGTGGTGTTGCAGCAGGCGCAAAAGCTGCAGCAAAATCCAGAAGGTTGTTACCTGACGCAAAAATAGATATTTATACGGAAGATACACATGTATCATATTCCTCATGTGGTCTGCCTTATTATATCCAAGGTAATTTTAACGACTACAAAAAACTAATTGTCAGAACTCCCGAGGAGTTCGCTCAACAAAATATTAATGTACATCTGCAAAATCGTGTTATTAAAATCATTCCCAAAACACAAAAAATTCTTGTGAAGGATTTAACCAACGATGTCGAGTTTCCTGTTCCTTATGACAAACTTGTAATTGCAACCGGTGCCAAACCATTTATTCCAAATATAAAGAATGTGGATATGCCTAATGTTTACAAAGTTCGAACATTAGAGGACGGTATCGCCATAAAAGAAGCAATGCAATCTGCAACCCACGCAACTATTGTCGGTGGGGGTTATATCGGTATAGAAATGTTAGAAGCATTTGTGAAAAACAATATTTCTACAACTATGATAGAAACATCTCCACATATTCTATCCATGCTTGATTCTGATATAGCACACTTGATTATGGATTATATTGAAGAAGAAAGCAGCGACTTTGTCAGACTACTAACAAATGATTCTGTCGTTTCCTTCAATGGCAAAGAAAAAGTAGAAGAAGTTATAACTGCAAACGGTGAACACTTCTCAACCGATATGGTTATTATGTGTGCAGGTATCCGTCCGACAGTTGATATCGCTGTTGATGCAGGAATTGTATTGGGCAAAACAGGTGCTATCAAAGTTAACAGTCGAATGAAAACAAACCTTGAAAACATTTATGCCTGTGGAGATTGTGTAGAAGAAACAAATGTCATCACGCATCGACAAATTTGGCTTCCACTGGGGACAAATGCAAACAAAGAAGGACGATGTGCGGCCGTAAATCTTGCAGGTTATACAGAGGACTTTGAAGGAGTCTTGGGCTCTACAGTCACAAGGTATCTAAACCTTACAATATCTGCAACCGGTTTGACACACAAAGCCGCAGAAGAAGAAGGTTTTGACCCTGTTTCTATTATCACAACAAAACGAGATAAAGCAGGCTACATGCCGGAGGTTAGAAATGTCACTATCAAGCTAGTTGCCGACAAACGTACACACAAACTCTTAGGTGGACAAGCAATAGGTTGCGGCGATGCAGATAAAAGAATTAACACTCTATCTGTCGGACTATTAAACGGCATAACGGTAGAAGAACTTTTGGGAGCTGATATTACTTATGCCCCTCCATTTTCTACAACAATAGACCCACTACTCTCTGCAGCAAAACTTTTGATAAACAAATTGAAATAGAATTAAACACCTCTGCCCATTTCGCCAAGCATAATAAATTCTCTCAATGGTGATTCTTGTTTAACCAATTTATAAAAATCTTTCACAAGAAGCATTTTTGTCTTTATCCATTGAAAATTGCTTGCAACAAAATATTCTTTTTGTTTTTCAGCTGTTTTAAGGTATCGTTTTGTTTTGACAAACAGTCTAAAATGCCGTTTGCGTCTCAAAATTTCACGAGTTGCAAAATACATCATTCCGTCAAGGTCAATTTCGTATCCGTCCGAGTAATTAAAATCAATTACATAGTTCTCATTGTCATCTGTCGAAACAAGAAAATATCCGATAATCCGACTTGATGCCGGATCCTCAATAACATATCTATATGAGGTTGAATAAGTAAGTCCATGGCAGAAGGTTTCTGCAAACTCTTTGGCACTTCTTTCCAAAGTCGGTTTGAAGTATGGAATCAGTGAATCATTATAAATTTCTGAAATCTCTTTCAAGTCAGAATCTTTTAATCTGCGATATTGTATAGAATTCGTTTTTTGAAAAGTTTTTTTTGTAACTTCCCAAAGCTCCTCTGCAGAGCATTGACGGAAACCACAACCTGTAATAAACAGGTTTAACAATTCAGTACTTAATTCATTGATTATTGCATAGAATGTAGTTGCACCGTTTGCGCCATAATGAGAAATAATAAATTCAATCAGCTGTTTCGCCACATCAAAAGCATTTTCTGAAAAAAACAACTGCGAAATAGCAACTTTAGAATAGTTTCCTACAATAGGTGAAACCGTTATTGCCCCTAACGATTCACCATTTTCTGATATAATATACGATTCGTCTAAAAACTTGTATTTTAAAGGCAAAAGATTATGTATCCCTGCAAAAGGCCCCATTGATAAGAGTTTTAAGAACCAATTATTTTTGTTTGTATTCAAAAACGGAATCATATTCTTGACTTTTGAATGATTGAATAAAGTTAATTTTTGAATCTTCGCCATACTTTTGATTATAGCCTTTTTATAAAATTTGTTCAATGAGTTTTTTGAGAGGTTGATATTTGGTGGGGGGGGGAGAATTTGTGAATAGATTTCAAATTATTTTTCAAGCAGAGCTTTAACAATAACAAGAATAATACTAGCCTTGCATTAAGCTATCATAATCAAGATTATGACTTCTGGCATATTTTAAAAATTCTTTTTCTTTTTCTGAAACTCTTATTTGAAACTTTAGAACCACACCGTTTTGAGGTTTACGACCTGCACCAACCCGTTTGCCACCATATCCATAAGTTTCTTTATAATACTTTTCTCCTGACAGTTCTTCATATTCCGATTTTGTAATTATCTGTTCATTAGGCAAGACTTCAGACTTTTTCTTTTTTACAACAAATCCTTCTTCATCTTTGATATAAACATAAGTCATATTAGACCTCCTTTAATCGTTTTTGTGCAAGTTTTATATAATAATCAGGTGCTTTGTTAGACCGTTTTTCATATACAAGCCCTATCAATATGATACTATTTTCTTTATACTTAAATAATGCTCTAACATCGTTTGTTTTAATTTCAAATAATCCATCTCTTAAAAATCGTCTTTTTACAAATTCAATACCTTTATTTTCAACAGTATCAAAATCTTCTTTTAAAGCATTTTGTTGGGATTTGGTAAGAATTGAAATTTCTTTTTCAGCTTGTTTAAGTTTTTCAATTTTAAATTTCATATTTATAATACCTTGTAATACTCATTATAAAGTACCAACTTGAATATGTCAACGCATTCAAGTTGAGTTTTGAATACTTGCACAGGAAATTCCTTAATAACATAAAGAATACACTAATCACCCACAAAATATTAACTTTTGTAACAAATAAAACAAGTCGTGAAATTGGGATGTCGATATATACTTTATATATATGTAATCAATAAAGAGATTATTAAAAAAGATTTTTTATATACCCTAATTCCCTTCCTAATTCTAGTTTTACTCCTCATTTCCCACGAGGAGTTTTTTTTATGAGAAAATAGGTATTTTGTATTTTTAATGGAGTACAAATATTCTTTTATATCTTGTTTTGAAGAATTTTCTTAAAATATGAGCTATCTCTACAAAAATCTTTCCGACAACAGGAATTATACAAAGTTTTGTCCATTCACAACCTGCGTTTTCATCTATCGCTCTTTGGATAAATTCACTAAGAGAAAGAGTGAAATCTCTGCCCCAGAAATAAGCAACTCTTAATTGTTTATAATTGATTAGGTTATACATAAATTTGGAATACCAACAATCTTGCATATATGGTTTTGTGAATCTATTATACGCAATAATATTTTCATAAGTTGGTACAGTTTCTTTGTTTTCTTGTTCTGAATACACACGATATCTTAACAAGCGTTTGCTTCTGAATATGACAGCACCGTCATCATCTTTCATAGTGTTTGCAACAAACGGTTTATCAAACATTCTGCCGAATTGTGCATAATACTCCATATCATAGATATGATCTTTGAGGTTTTGAGTTTTGTATATTGTATTTGAATATGCCAAACGTTGCATTCTATACAAGTAATTAACAAAAGTTTTTTTATCCATACAATAATCAAATCTTTGTGATGCTTTTGCCCAGTTATCATTTGTCGGATTTGACCAGTCTTGATAACAACTTGAAACTATTGTCGTATTTGGATATTTATTTATTGCTTCTATTGCATAGCTGAAATAATCAGGATGCATAATGTCATCATCATGAAATAAAATCGTAAAATCTTTTTGAGCAAGGTTTGAGATAGTTCTGAAATTCTCCAAATCAGACATTTTTTGATTCTGTCTATAATAATGCAAATTAGAATATTGTTGCATCATTTCTTTAACCATATCTTCTGTACCGTCAGAACTGCAGTTGTCCAAAACTGTGATTTCAACTTGTCCGATAGACTGGTTCAAAATACTTATAATAGAATCCTTCAACATATCTTTTCTGTTATAAGTCAGGATAAATGCTTCAATATTATCTTTTGTATAAAACTTACTCATAAAAAATCCTCTTATTAAAATAATATTAATTATAACATAAAGTTATAATGCTTAAATTGAGATACATTTCTAGCCGAGTGTAGTATAATTATACTTGCATAAAGGTAAAGATATGAATCTATTAGAGAAAAAAATGGTTGATTCATTAATCGACCTAAAAGAAAATCACAATGTACTCGCAGTAAAAGCTGAATTTGAGGCAGAAGGAACAAGTTTTGAAGAAGCTATGCGATTAAAAGAACTCACCTTAAAAGCCGGATTAGATTTTTCAATAAAAATAGGTGGGTGCGAAGCTATAAAAGATATGCTTGATACCCAAAAGATAAATATAAATTCGCTAATTGCCCCTATGATTGAATCACCTTATGCAATGAAAAAATTTGTTAATGCTATAGAATCCGTATTTACAGATAAAGAAAAACAAAATATCAGTTTTTTAATCAATATTGAAACAATTACGGGTTACAACAATTTGAAGGATATTGTGTCAGCTAAAGATTTTGATAACATATCAGGAATTGTTCTGGGGCGTACGGATATGGTAGGCTCTATGAATTTAAACAAACAAGAAATAAATTCTGAAAAGATTTTTGTAATTGCTGATTCTATCTCTAATAAAATGAAGGAACTGAAAAAAGATTTTATAATCGGGGGCAGTGTTTCAACAGATTCGATACCATTTTTTAGACAATTACCTTATTTAACAAAATTTGAAACTAGAAAAATTATCTTTGATGCACAAAAAGCATTAAATGATAAAAACATCAACAACGGTTTATTTAAAGCAATAGATTTTGAAATGATGTGGTTGAAATATAAACAGAATTCATATAACAATATCCTGACAGAGGACAACAAAAGGTTTGTAATGCTTGAAAAGCTTTCTACCAAAATACTTGAGGAAATAAGCTGTGCAAATAAATAATTATATTTTTGATTTAGACGGAACAATTATAAATTCTTCAAACGAGGTTTTGCTTTGTTTTGAAAAAGCTTTTGCACAATCAAATTATAAAATTGATAAATCAAGACTTACACCTAATGTTATCGGACCTCCGTTAAAAGAAATTATCAAACTTATTGCACCGGAAATTGAAGAAAACGATATTGAAATTGTTATGGAGAATTTTCGACAAATATATGATTATGATGAACATGATATAAGCGAATATTATTCAGGGATTTTGGAGTTTTTGAACCAAGCAAAAAAGGTTGGCAAAAGGTTGTTTATTGCAACATATAAACCTGAAAAACCAACCCGTAGAATCGAAAAACAATTCAAAATGGATATGTTTGAAGAAATATATACGATAGATAAATTCGGGGAACATATCACAAAGAATCAGATGATAAATGATATTTTGACTAAATATAATTTAAAAAAAGAAGAAACAGTAATGATAGGTGATGCATCGTCTGATGTAACATCAGCAAAAGAAGCCGGTGTTACAGGTATTGGTGTTTTATGGGGTTATGGCGATGACAAAACAAATTTGATTAAAAATTCAGATTATGTTGTACAAAATACCGAAGAATTAAAAAAATGCTTGGGGTTTGATTATTCTATAGTGTAAAAAAAAATATTGAACAGAGGTTAAATTTATAATCATTTAACAAAATAAAAAGAGAACCGAATGGTTCTCTAACTCTTTAAATCATCTCTCTTCTTATTTAGTATTCTGTTTTTGTATTGTAATTACACTAATACTTTCCAACTTTTTTAATACTTTTGTTTCTCCCAAAATGAAATACTAACTGCATTCTATGCTTTTATTTTAAATTTTATCAACTATTCCGACATCCTATTAATAACCTAAATGATATTCATCTCTCCAATAATAAATACCAAATTTTGAAAAGTTAAAAGATGTCCATATATCTATTATTGCAAATAGAAATTAAAATAACAAATAAAAAGTGTTCACATGACAATTTTTTTACATGAATTTCCTGTCAAAAATCTGCTAAACCCATGGTATTATTACCTTTTAGAAATTCGAATAAATTTATACAAAAATTTACTAAATAAATATTAACAATTACTTGCAAAGCTCTATAGAACCTATCAAGTATGAGTTTGAGCCAAAATCAAAGCTAAAAAATTGATAATAATATTTCTTCATATTTGATTGATATTTTTAATCTTCTTTTTAAGCTCAATAAAAACCCGTACTGCTCACAAAATTATAATTGTCAATAAAAATTGTGAGTGGAATTTACCAAATTTCATTAAAAATGGTGCGACATATTTGTTAACATAACATGACCTTCAATAAAGTTGCGAGGCATGGGAATATGTAAATTTTTCATGAACTTTTCGTTACTTGATAAGCCGATAGAGTTAGCCTAATATGATAATGTACTTGGAAGGGAGTGATGGCTACAAGGCTCTGGGGAGAGTGAAAAATCGAGGTATCGAATCAATTTATTTATTTTAACCGGTGGCTACCGGATTTAGGGAGAAGATTTATTTTTAAGGCTTGTTTAACAAGCCTTTTTAAATGCAAAATTTTTAAGGTTAGGGTGCATTCAAGATTGCCACAAAAATCTGATGATTTATTTCTTAATAACTTAGTAACTTAACTCTTATTTAATTTAATCTAATTATCTAACCCAAATTGTGGACTATACAAACCTTGAAATCAATGTTATAATGTTTGTATCACAAATTTATATAAAGATTGTTAGTGTTAGATATCGTGTAGTTTTGTAACAAAATTTGCAAATTCTATTGTAAAAAGGCAATTTTTGTATGAATATATACTTATAAAGTATATACAGGGTATATGACATCGACTAGATAAAAAGGAGAATATAGATATGGCAAGAGTACTTATTTCAATGCCTGAAAAGTTTTTAGATGAAATCGATAATGTAGCAGATACAGAAAATCGTTCTCGCTCAGAACTTATCAGAGAAGCATTAAGAACTTACATTCACAGAAACAGAGTAAGAACATCTAGTTATGCTAACAAAAATGCCCAATTACTTGAAGCATTGTTAGACTAGTATCAACAAAAAACAGAATTTGATTAAAAAAGACGAAACAATGTTTCGTCTTTTTGTTTATTTCTTTATAATTAAGTCACTTAAAAAAACCTTTTATGTTATTATTTCTTTATGGTTGATTTCAAACATTATACTGTTATGAAAAACGAAGCTGTCGATGCACTTGAATGTGAATCAGGCAAAATTTATGTTGATTGTACTTTAGGTGGTGGTGGACATAGTGAACTTATTTTGCAAAGAATTGCGCCTGACGGTAAATTGTTTGCGTTTGATATAGATGATGATGCTATTAGTTTTGCATCAGAAAGGCTAAAACAGTATAACAACCTTACAATTATCAAAGATTCTTATGTGAATATTAAATCTCAAATGGCGAACTATGGAATAGAAAAGATTACAGGTGGTGTAATTCTTGACCTTGGAGCTTCTTATCATCAGCTCACAAAAGCAGAGAGAGGTTTTTCGTTTATGAAAGATGCTCCTCTTGATATGAGATTTAATATGACGAGTGATTTTACAGCCTATGATGTTGTTAATGCTTATAAGGAAGATGAGCTTGTAGCTATTTTCAGCGAATATGGAGAAGAAAGATTTTCTAAAAGAATTGCAAAAGCAATTGTAACAAAAAGAAAAATCCGTCCAATCAAGACTACGCTTGAATTAGCCAATTTGATAGTTGAAGCAACACCAAGAATTAAAACCTCTATACACCCTGCAACCAGAGTGTTTCAGGCTATTAGGATAGAGGTTAATGATGAACTTGAAAATGTTACTAAAATCTTAACAGATGTATTGGATTTATTAGGATATGGTGCTATAATATCTGTGATAAGTTTTCATTCTTTGGAGGATAGAATAGTCAAAAGGCTGTTCAAGTATGAGGCTCAAAAGTGTAGATGTCATAATTTGATATGCACTTGCGAACCACCAAGAATAGAGTTAGTAAACAGAAAACCAATCGTGGCGTCTGTTGAAGAAATTAGGGAGAATCCTCCGTCTAGGAGTGCAAAACTGAGAGTCGTTAGGTGTATAAAAAAGTAGGTTAAACTTTGGCTAGAAACTATACGAACAACAAAACAGTTCAAGAAGAATTCAGTATCAGTTATTCTGTTACTTCAAATCCAATTTCGCAATCAACCAATGGAAGTATTCTATATCCTAAAGATTTAGGGTATATTAATACCAAAAGGGAAGAAGATTCTAAACAAATTATTGATGGATATTTCCCTAAGGAAAATTTAGTCAAAGCTATGGCGATAAAAAAAGTAAACAAAACATTATGTGGATTATTGTTATGTCTTATTTTTGTTTCAATAATAAGCTATTATTTTGTTGTGTCTAGTGAAATCAAACTTAATGAATATAGTCGTCAAACAATTATGCTAAACGATGAGAATGCAGATTTGCAAAACCAACTTGATAGATTAAAATCTTTTAGTAATGTTGATATGACTATGCAAAAAACAAATTTACTCCAAAAACCTGACCATGTTATAGAGGCTCCTGAAGTTGCAACAACTCAAGCAAAACCTGTTCAATTTGAAACAGAACGACCTTTCTCTTGGTCTATTGGGTATTAGATAAAGTTATTAAGTTACTAAGTGACTAAGAATATAACAAGTCATTGCGAACGAATTGAAGCAATCCAGAAAAACACCATCTGTCATATTGAGCAAAGTGAAAGATCTTTAACAAGGCTAGAGATTAAATTAGTAATAGTTATCTTCTTAATAACTTAGTGACTTAGCTCTTAGTAACTTCTTAAAAGTTATTTACTTCTCCACTTAAAACGGTATAATACTCTTATGAGAATAGCTTTTATACCGATAGATAACAGACCTGTTTGTTATAATCTTGCAGTTGATATAGCATCAATAGATAAAGACATTGAGTTTTTTATTCCACCTAGAGAATATTTAGGTTCATTAACTCGTAATGCTGATGTTGATAAAATATATGAGTGGTTTAAACAACTACCGGATTTAGATAAAGTGATAATTTCTCTTGATACTATTGCTTATGGTGGGCTTATTCCTTCTCGCAGAAGTACTGATTCTGAACAGGTTATCAAAAATCGTGTTCTTAAATTCAGACAAGAATGGACAAAGAAAAAAGCAAAAGTTTTAGCGTTTTCTAGTATAATGAGGATTTCTAATAATAATTATAACGAGGAAGAAAAAGAATATTGGAACAAATACGGCACAAAGATTTTTGAATATTCATACAATACTCATAAATGTAATTTAGGGAATTTTGGAAGTCCTGTACAAAACCTTATCCCAACAAATATTTTGAATGATTATCTGTCAACTCGTCAGAGAAATTTTAATATTAATAAAATGTATTTAGAATGGCAAAAACTGGGCTTTTTTGATGAACTTATATTTTCAAAAGATGACTGCGCAGAATATGGATTTAATGTAAAAGAGGCTAAAGAGCTTGAGAAAAATGGGGCAAAAGTTATCACAGGAGCAGACGAAATTCCGATAAGCCTTCTATCAAGAGCTTATGATACTGATTTGAAAGTGAAAGTTGAGTTTACTGAACCCGATTCAAAGGATTTGATTTCAAACTATGAAGATGTATCTATTGAAAAATCTGTTCTTAATCAGCTTGCTCTTGCGAATATAAAAGTTGTAGAAAAAAATCAAGATATTATTTTAATCGTAAACAATTTCAAAAATCATCAGGGCGAAATTGTTATGAAGCGTCCGACAGAACAATTCTCAGGAGAGATTAAACTTCCTGATGCACCATACATGATTGCCGATGTGAGAAATGCAAATGGTGCAGATAACAATTTTGTATCAAAAATTCTTTCACAAATTAATCTTGAGAATTTTTATGGATATAGTGCATGGAATACTTCTGCAAACACTTTGGGGACATTGATTTGTGCTGCAAAAATAAAGTTTGGTTCAAAAAAATATAATGATAACGCATTCAAAAAAGTAGAAATGGTTAGATTTCTCGATGATTGGGCTTATCAGGCAAATATTAGACAACAAATAGACAAGCCTTGTGATATCAAAGTCAAAATGAAACCGTTTGAAGAACAGGTTGAAAAAATTTTAGGTATTGATATACAAAACAATTATACTTATCCTTGGAACAGATTATTTGAAGTAGAGGTCGTAGATGAGTTGGGTTGAGGTGTTACTTCTTGCGTTTGCTCTTTCTATTGATGCTTGTGTTGTATCATTTTCATACGGTATAAAAGGAGTTCAACACCCAATAAAGTCGGCACTTTCTTTAGCTGTTTTTACTGGTGGATTTCAAGCCTTAATGCCATTTGTTAGTGGAGTTTGCACAAATTGTGTAAGATGTTATATTGAACCTTATGCCAAATGGATTGTTTTTGCGATATTTCTTTATTTGGGAATAAATTTTATAAAAGAATCGTTTGAAAATAAAAATGTTTCAAAAGATTTAAGCTTAACGGTTTTATTTTTAATAGCAGTAGCAACAAGTATTGATGCGTTCTCTGCAGGGATTTCGCTTTGCTTGAAACTTGATTGTATAGTTCTTCCTGTACTGTTGATTGGTATAATTACTTTTACTAATTCAATAATAGGTTTTTCTATCGGTAGAATTTTTAAACATTTGAATACAAAATTCCTTGAGATTTTAGGTGGAATTATTCTAATAGTATTGGCACTCAAAGTAATTATTTAAACACATAATTTTGGACCTTGAATCATATTATATTCAGTTTTAACTTTTGCAATACGTCCCGGAATAATATTTCCTACAGTGTCTTTAGTATATTTTTCTATCGCTGTACGTTTTTTATTAAATACAGCATATCGTCCGTTGTTATAATCAATTTCTCGTGAATATCTTCTAACTAAACCTGACATTTTTCCAAACATATTCTTACTAAGTTTATTCCAGCCTTCATTTATACCCATGCTTAAACAACTATCGAATTTATTACCAACAGATTCAATATTGAGATTGTATTTGTTGTCAAAACATTTATAAGTTCTAGTTCCAAATTTTTGTGAGGTATTTTCTCCAATAACCCCAAATGCCTCTTTTACACGTTGTAATCCTTCACCTAATGTTTGAGGTTTTTTATTGAACAACTTGAAAAAATTCATAACACACCTTCTTTTTTTTAAACAAGTTTTTATACTTTTAATAAGTATAGTTTAATAAAAAAATTGCTAAAGATTTTTGCTATATTACAAAATGTTAAAAATATGGTATAATTAATTCAAATAAGAAAAGAGGTTAGAATGAGAGTTTTATTAGTAATATTGAGTTTATTTGCGTTCATGAATTTGTCTTATGCTGCACCGTATAAAGGTGATGCTAGAAGTGCCAGAATTCCTGCAGGTACATCGTTTCAGCTTCAATTAATGCAGACTATTGATACAATGGCAAATCAGGAAGGTGATACTTGTAATTTTATTCTTTTAAACGATCAAAAATATCAAAATAATATAGTTCTTCCTGCAGGTTCTATTGTTAGAGGAAGTATTGCACGAATAAAAACTGCTAAAATATGTTCAAGAGGTGCAGTTTTATATATAGATTTTGACCATATTGTAACACCTACCGGTCGTCAAGTACCTTTGAGTCTTGCTTTTGTTGGTTTGAACAAAGTTACTTATGATGGTGGTATATATAATTCACAAGGTTATGGCGAAGCAGTACAAGAAAACTGGAAAAAATGTGTTGATATAACAAAAGTTTCTACAAATTACGGTTTAAAAGCTGGTGAATCTGCTCCCGGCATACAGTTTGTAACTTGTCCTGTATGTGCATTAGGTGGTGGAATCGGTGGTGCAGGATATTTAATTGGAGATAGTGTGATAGATTTGTTTAGAAAAGGACAAGAAGTAACTTTTGTTAAGGGTACAAAGTTTCAAACAAAACTTACACAACCTATTGACATACCTGTGAACTAATCACGAATATTTGTCCAGATTTAATAAAAAACACAAATGGGATATCCTACAAGGATACCCCATTTTATATGCAAAAAACAAAGGAACTAACTACATTCTGCGCATACCGTAATCGTCTTCATCATCATATTGATATTCTTTGTGTTTTTCAAGCCAACAAAACGCCAATGCAGGAGCCAAAGCAAACTGCACAATCAGAGCTTTCCACAAAGACATAAAGCCGAATACATGGTGCATAAATTCGTGATAAGTAAGACTATAACAATGTGATACCATTGCATAAATATGATGTTTAAATAACATTACCATTAAACATGCCAGTAGCATCAAAACTAAACTGACTACAAAGTAATTTACAAAGAATCGTCTTTTACATTTTAATTTTCTTAAACATTTACTCATAAGAAAAATCTCCTTTCAGTAAGAATTTAAGAAATATCAATATTTTTATCAATTCCACAATCGTACTACATAAGGAGATTTTTTGATTTTATTTGTTATTAAAATTATTTTCCGGTTGAACCGAATCCACCTTCGCCTCTAACGGTGTCGGTTAATTCTGTAACAACTTCTATTTTTGCTTGTTCTGCTCTTGCGATTACCATTTGAGCAATTCTTTCTTGAGGTTGAATTGCATAAGTTTCGTTTGAGATATTAACAATCGGAACACAAACTTCACCTCTATAATCCTCATCAATAGTGCCGACACAGTTAATCAATGTGATACCGTGCTTAATTGATAACCCAGAACGAGGTCTTACTTGTGCTTCGTAACCATGTTCCAATTCGATTTTTAGACCTGTAGGAACAAGAGTTCTTTCTAACGGTTTTAATACGATAGGTTCTTCTATCGCTGCGCACAAATCCATGCCTGCAGCGCCTTCTGTTTTGTATTCAGGTAAAATTTTGTTATGCTCTAATCTTTGAATTTTTAATACTGTCATATCATACTCCCTCTTTGTTTATTGTTTAAGTATATCTGAAACAAAACCTAATCGCCAGAGTTTTACACATTTTGATGCAAAAAATCTCTTTCTAGAAGTTACTAAGAGTTAAGTAACTATGTTATTAAGAAGATAATTATTTCTTATTCACTTAATAACTTAGTCACTTATTCACTTCTTGTGAGCCAATTTGTCAGGCATAGCCTGACCTA
>USCK01000034.1 GCA_900553205.1 uncultured bacterium
CAGATACTGAGGTCAAGATTTTAAAAATATCTCTGGTTTCTTTTTGCATAAAGCCACACAAAAGCATTGTATCTTCTTTATGAATTAAAGATGTAAAAATTTTTATTTCAGAACCTATTTCTGGAGCCAAGCTATAGTCTATTTCAGGCACCTCTGTTCTATACCCGATACCATTGATATCTACGACTAAATAATAACCTGTTTGAGTAGAAATCTTATCAGCTAATATCCCTTTTAAATACTCAAACATCCATGTCTCCTTGATATTAATTCATTTGTTTTTATTCTGACCTCTTTATCAATCTCAAAAATTTCATCTATTGACGGAGATTTTACTTTTTCAAACTCATTATAAATATCTTCCGTTAATTGATAAATATCATACAATTTAATTTGTCCTTTCAAGAAAGCAAATACTGATTCTTCATCAGCAGCATTAAGAACAACTGTAGCAGAACCACCCTCTCTGCCTGCAGAATACGCAAGATTTAAGAACTTAAATTTGTTATAATCTGGTTTTTCAAAATCCAATCTTGCAATCTCTGAAAAGCTGAAAGATTTTGATTTGATACCCTCAAATCTGTCAGGATAACAAATTGCATACTGAATAGGAATATGCATACTAGGTAAGCCTATTTGAGCAATAACACTACCATCAACATATTCAATCGCTGAATGTACAATACTTTGAGGGTGAATTACAACATCAATATCATCATAATTCATATTGAACAAATGATGAGCTTCGATAACCTCTAGCCCTTTATTCATCAAGGTTGCACTATCTACAGTAATCTTTCGTCCCATATTCCAACGAGGGTGAGCAAGAGCCTGTTCAACAGTAGCGTTTTTCATATCCTCAATAGTTTTATGCAAGAATGGTCCACCTGATGCAGTAATTATGAGTTTTGATACTTGAGAAATATCTTTTATACATTGGTGAATAGCACAATGTTCACTATCAACAGGAATAATTGCAACTCCATTATCTTTAGCAGCTTTCATCACGATATCTCCTGCCATAACAAGTGTTTCTTTGTTTGCAAGTGCGATATTGATGCCATTCTTGATAGCAGTAAGCGTTGGTTTTAAGCCAATTTTACCTGAGCAAGCCATAAGTATAATATCATTTTGCTTGTCAGAGCAGATAGCCTCTAATCCTTCTGCGCCTGTCAAAACTTTATCACAACCAATAACCTTATCAGCATCTTTTGATACGCTGACATATTTTGGTTTAAATTTTGCGATTTGTTCGTTTATTTTATCTATATTTGAACCTGCAGCCAAAGCTACGATTTCAAATTTGTTTCCAAGTTTTTCAATAACTTCTAAGGCTTGTGTACCGATAGAACCGGTAGAGCCGATAATACTTATCCTCTTCATAATAATTTAATTATATCCTAAATACGCTATATGACAATTTCTATTGATTTGATAAAACTTCATTTGCACATTCAACAGCAACATCTGTCACAAAATCCATATCATTTTCATCAATAATTAATGGTGGATTGAAATAAATTACATCACCTAAAGGTCTTAACAATACACCTTTTTTCAGAGCTTTTTTATAAATTTGATATCCTAATCTTAATTTTGAATCAAACGGAGTTTTTGTTTTAGTATCTTTTACCAATTCTATAGCATTAACAAGTCCGATATCTCTGATATCACCAACATTTGAAACCTTAGAGAACTTTTCTTTTATCATCTTATTAAACACAACTGCTTTTTTATTGGCATTTTCAATGATATGTTCATCATCTAAGATATTCAAGACTTCTATACCTGCAGAACACCCTAAAGGATTACCTGCGTAAGTATGACTGTGCATAAAAGCTTTGCCTTCCAAATAATCGGCATAAAAAGCATCATAAATTTTTTGAGTTGTTATAGCAATTGACATTGGCATATAACCACCTGTCAAACCTTTTGAAATACACATTATATCAGGAGAAACACCTGCATGGTCAAAAGCAAACATTTTCCCTGTTCTACCATAACCTGTTGCGATTTCATCAGCGATTAAATGAACATTATACTTATCACAGATTTCTCTAAGTTTTTTAAGATATACAGGTGAATATATTTTCATACCCGCAGAACCTTGTAACAACGGCTCTACAATCATGCCTGCAGTTTCGTTGCCATATTTTTCAAAACTTTTTTCAGCCTTTTCAAAACATTCGGCATTACAAGTTTTGCAATTCTTACCGTAAGGACATCTATAACAATCAGGGCCATCTATCCTGATGACATCAAGTAACAATGGTTTATACAATTTTGTATATAAATCACAATCACCAACGGCTAGAGCTGCAAGAGTTTCACCATGATAAGCATCTGTCAAAGCCATAAATCTTGTTTTTTGAGGATTACCTGTTTGCATATGATATTGAAAACTCATTTTTAAAGCCATTTCAACAGCAGCAGAACCATTATCAGCAAAATTAAACTTGCATAATCCTTTTGGAATCTTATTCATTAATTTTTGACACAATGTAATCGCAGTTTTATGTGTAAAATTCGCAAAAATTACATGTTCTAAAGTATCTAATTGCTTTTTTATCGCATTATTAATTCTCGGGTGACAATGTCCCAAAAGATTACACCACCAAGAACTCACAACATCTTTATAACAATTTCCATCTATATCATATATATTTATACCTTTTGCATGGTCAACTACAATAGGTGGAAGTTCCTCATAGTCCTTCATTTGAGAACATGGGTGCCATACATACTTTAAATCTTCTTCTTGCCAATTATTCATTTTACACTTCCTTAAAAATATTTGTATTTATTTCTATATCTGAATCGTTACGCTTTACTTTTGCTATAACTTTTAGACCTGTTAAATCTTCTATAACCTTTTTATTATCTTCATACATAAAATCATCTTGATAATTATTTAGGATAATACCTTCTATATTTATTCCTCGATTTTTTATATATTCAACTGTTAAAAGTACCGAATTAATTGTTCCCAACCCACCATCAGCAACAATTACAACTCCACAATTCAAATCTTGTATCAAATTATACATAAGATAATTATTCTCAAGATTTATTGGACAGGTTATTCCTCCAGCACCTTCTATTAAAAGATACTCATACTCTTGTTTTTTTTGTTCAAAATCTTTTAAAATTTTATTCTTATCAATTTTTATTCCAAGTCTTTCCGCAGCAAGATGTGGAGAAACTGCTTCTTCAAAACAATAAGAAAGACAATCCATAGGTTTGCAATCTAAATGAGCCGTTTCTACAACATGCCTGCAATCACCAGGAACAAGCTCATTTCCTTCTTTTATTGCACCACTTAACACAGGTTTAAAATACCCACAATTCAACCCTGCTTCTCTCATTTTTTTTACGACTAACCCTGATATGTATGTTTTTCCGATATCAGTTCCTGTAGCCGTAAAAAATATACATTTAGTCATATAATTTTAACTCCCAAGAAAATTATATCACTTAATCAATTTTGAAGTTATAAAAATCTTTTTCTAAAAATACTAAGAACGGAATCAACTCAAGACGTCCTATCAACATATTGAATGTTAGTATTAACTTTGAAGAATTATGCAAAGATTCAAAATTAGACATTGGACCTGTAGAGTGACCAAACGCTGGTCCAATATTACCAATAGCTGAAACGGGTGCTGAGATACCAATTATAAAATTATGCTCAATAAGAGTTATTAGTACTATTGAGATAAATGTTATTCCAAAATAAAACATAAAGAATGTTATCGTTTGAGTAAGTACATCTTTTTGAATAATAGTATCGTTTATTTTGATATTCAATATTGCGTTCGGGTGTAGAATCTTTTTTAACTCAACCTTCATTATCTTATACAACAATATCCATCTAACAATTTTTATACCACCACCTGTCGAACTCGCACAAGCACCAGTAAACATTGTCAAAAAGAGTAATATTTGAGTTGAAAAATCCCAATGAGTATAATCACTACTTGCACTTCCTGTTGATGTCATAAGAGATATTACTTGATATGCACCATTTGTTATTGAATCAAATATACTAAAATGGTCATTCAAAAATAACGATGTCGCAACAAGAATTATAAACCCCGCAGAAACCCCAAAATAAACCCTAAATTCTTCATTTTTCCACATTAAAAACGGGTTTAATTTTGAATAAGCTCTATGTTGTAAGTTAAAACTTGAACCTGCAAGAAACATAAAGAATAGTACAATCCAAGTTATATAATTTGAATGATATCCCATAATACTATCCGGATTTGGAGAAAATCCGCCAGCAGCAACAGTTGATAAACTATTACAAATCGAATCAAACACAGGCATGCCAGCTACACTTAAACAAACTATCTCCAACAATGTTAATCCTGCATAGACAACCCATAAAGAAGATGCCGTACTTCTAATTCTAGGTGTAAACTTATCCTCAGTAGGCCCTGGAGCTTCTGCAAAAAACATTTGACGACCTGCAACAGCAAATTGTGGCAATATAGCTATAAACAAGACAATAATCCCCATACCACCTAGCCATTGAGTAAAGCTTCGCCAAAACATAATTGCGTGAGGATAATTAAAATGTGTAAGAATTGTAGCTCCTGTTGTTGTAATCCCTGATACTGATTCAAACAAAGCATCATATATTGACAAACCGTAAAAAGTATAAGGTATTCCAGCTATAATCCCGGCTAATACCCAAGATATTGTAACAATAAAAAGTCCTTCACTCTTTTTAATGTCATTGAGATTTTTTATTTCACCTTTTAAAATACTTAATTTTTGTAAAATATAACCTGTAGAAATCGCTAAGATTGAGGTCAACAAAAAAGGCAACATGGATTGATACTCTTTATAAATCAAAGAAACAACTATGGGTATGCAAACCAAAAGCCCAAAATATGTCATTGTTAAGCCAAAACTGTATGCAAGATATCTAAATCTCATCTTATCCCCTTAAAAAAATTCTTTATAACAGGAGCATTTGTATTTGTTGTGAATATGATTAGATTATCTTGTTTCATTATCAAAGTATCCCCTTTAGGAATAATAACCTTATTTCTACGTTGGATAATTCCAACAATCGCTCTTGCCGGCATGTGCAAGTCTTTTATTTTAACTTCTTCAAAGCTTTCAGGAACAATTATTTCTAAAACTTCGCCTTGTCCCTGTTCAACGGTTGCTAAAATATCAATATTTGTTTCATATAAGTCATTTTTAACTTCATTTAACGCAGCATTGTTAGGTGAAACAGCAACGTCTATACCAACTTTTTCAAACAAAGGAATGTTCAAGTTTTGTGAAACTCTTGAGACAACCCTTTTTACACCTAACTGTTTAACAAGCAAAGAGCATAGTAAATTCTTTTCATCATTATTAGTTACACTAACCACAACATCAGATTCATTAACTTCTTCTTCGTTTAAAAGTGACAAGTTTGTGCCATCACCGTTTATTACCAAAGTATTTGATAACTCTTGAGCGATTTTTTCACACCTTTGTATATTTTTTTCTATAATCTTTGTTTTAATTTTGATTTCTTCTAAATTTTTAGCAAGCATCAAACCAATACTTCCACCACCAATTATTGATACGGATTTTACAAACCCTTTTTCGTGAAAAAATGTACCAGCTAATTTGTCTAAAGCATGAGATAATCCCATAAAAATAACTTTGTCATCTTTTTCAAAAACAGTATCACCTGTAGGTATTGATAATTCACTATTTCTCGTTATACCTACAATAATTGTATCTGAAGGGAATGCACATTCTTTGATTTTTTGGTTTACTAGAACTGAATTCTCTTTGATTTTATATTCTAACAATCTAGCTTTACCATCTGCAAAGTTTTCAACATCAAGAGCTTGAGCAACTGTAATCGTTCTAAATATTTCTTGAGTAAGTAATTCATCTGGCCAAATCACATAATCTATAAAAATATCAGCACATGGATATTCCGAATCCTTTGAACCAAGAGTTGCTTTGTATTCTTCTTTACTTACAAAACAAATTGTTTTTATCCCTGAAACCCTTTTTGCAGACAAACAAGCAACAATATTAACCTCATCTAAATCAGTACAGGCTAAAAATATATCAGCATTTTTAATGTCTGCTTGCTTAAGTGTTTCTATGTTAGAAGCATTTCCTGCAACAAATCCGATATCTAGTTTATTAAAATCTTTTGTGATGTTTTCTTCTTTGTCAATAATTATGACATCATGGTCCTCAAAGAACTCAGTTGCGATAAGACACCCTAATTCTGTCGCACCAAATATTATAATTTTCATGCCTATGAATATACTTCAACTCATACTAGAAGTCAATCCAGAATCTATATAACAACAATGCTCTTTAACAAAACTCAATCTTATTAATTTATTACCAATTTATACTATTATATAGATAATAATTTTTTTAATGAGGTTTTAATGTCTAGATTAAGCGAACGTATTGAAAACTTTAAAAAATCTTAAACTGCTCTAACATAATATTGCATTAACTACCCCTTCACAATATGCACTAATTGTTGTACAATAAATCTAAAAATAAGGAGCTTTTAAATGAGCGATGATAAAGTTGTACGCTTAGGCGAAAAAAAGGAGAAGCATCTCCACAAAGAACGTAAATCGGAGCCAACTCTGCGAGAAGACGGAAGCGATATAAACGAGCCTGTTTATTGCAGTTTTTGTGGACGTCCTAATTCACAAGTCGTAAAAATGGTAAAAGGCCCAGGGGTCAATATTTGCTCTGAGTGCACAATGATTGCCGTACAGTATTTAATATTAAACGATAGGATGCCATCAGCAGAAGCACAAGCTATTTTAGATGCTTTCTGGGGCAAATGCAGGTGATAAATGAACAAAATACAAATTAAAGCAGAAATTCTGACCTTGATTACAAAATTGCAAACAACAACAGCAGTTTCTGATGATATGTTTGCCCTACTAGATGCAGAAGAAGATAAACAAGCAGTAATGGATGTTTTACTCAAAGAGCTTTCCAGAGCCAAAGAACAAAAAGCGTTTGTTATATGCTATATGTTGACCAGATTATTCACAAAAGAACAATTAAACACGAATTTACGGGAATTTATCAGAGCTCCTAAAATAAGTGATTATGCAAAAATGATTGCATTTAATCTTTTAAGAGATATTGGCAGTGAGATTCAATATGATGAAGTCAACGGCTATTTTACAGAGTTTGAACAAATCGTTGACGAAGAAACCAAAGAACTTTTGAACACTGCAATAATGAATCCGGAAGCACAAATTGATTTTATGGATTTTATGATTGCACTACCCAAAGAAGAACAATCAATACTTGTAAAATCTCTAAACGAAGATTACAGCCACGATGCTTTGGCTAATATCTTAATTCCAATATTTCTTTACAACCCAAAATCAGATTTGGCAAAAGAGGTTGCAGGTTTATTAGCAAATTCTAAATCACAGCTTGCATTCCATGCTTTTGAAGATGCAAAAGAATTTGTCGGTGAGGATTTGTACCCACTTATTAACAAAGGTCTGTCAACATTAAAACTTGCAGGTGTAAGAGTTGACAACACTATCGAATTTTATAAAGAAATTCTAAAAGCTTCAAAACCTTATCGTTCATATATTAGTTACCCTGATGGACATGGTAATAATGCCGTTGTATTTTCTAGAAAGCGACCTGACGAAACTTTGCAATTTGTTGCAATGGTAATAAATGATAGATATGGTGTTCTTGACTGTTTTGGATTTAACGAGATTACAGAATTTGATTTCAATAGAATTTTAGACAGATTCTTTGGCTCTACAGGTCGTGTAGAAATTGATATTCGAGTTCTTAAATTTTTAATTGATGAGGCTGAAAAATTATCTCGATACAATATGGATATTCTTCCTTATGAATATGTATGTTGGGAAAATATATTGTTGGATATTGAGCCTAAAAAACCTCAATGCACATTAAAACCAAAAGAATTAACAAAAGAAGATATTGATAATATTGCAATGCTTGAATTTGTTCAACCTTGGTTTTACGACACAGAGACATCTGAAGAATTTAAAACCTTCATCGAAAAACTTAACCACGAAATGTTGACAAACGAATTCAATGTTGATTTAGAAAAGTTTATTGATGATAATTTTTCAACAGTATTCACAAAAGAAGAACTTTTATTATGGAACAGAAGATTCTGTTTTGCATCATATCTAAGTGAACTGAGAGCAAAGAACGCAGAATCTCAACTGTTATTATCACTGCAAGATAACAAAGAATTCTTGAAAAATATTCTAAGAAAAAGTATTTACGAATATTATGTACGACAACGTTGGATACTTACAAACAGCAAAAATACAAAATCTATTTTTAATAAAAAGAAAGAAGATGACACTATCGGATTTGAATTAATGCAAATTGATATGATAATTTCTTCAATCGAAAACTTGTGGGTAAAAGCATAATATGAATAAAGTAATGGCTTTAGATGTAGGCACAAAACGTATAGGAGTTGCACTTAGCGACTTCTTGCATATTACTGCAAACGGACACTCTTGCGTGCCTCGCCACCCTGAGAATGAAGCCATTGAGCAAATTAAACAAATCGCTATCGAGAACAAGGTTGAAACAATAGTTGTCGGAGTTCCTATAAATATGGACGGAACATACGGGTTTCAATCTGATGATTGTAAAAATTTTGCTGGTAAATTAAACGGGTTTGAGATAGTATTTGAAGACGAGCGTTTGACATCAAATCAAGCAGAAGAAAATTTAAGACAAAGAAAAATAAATTTTCGCAAAGACAAATCTCTTGTAGATATCGAAAGTGCTTGTATAATATTAGAACAATATTTAAGAAAGTGAGAAAATAATGGCAGAAGTTAATGACGACCAAATTATAGAAACCGTTACTGAAGACGGCGAAAAAGTTCAATTCAAATTATTTGATATAGTAGAATTTGAAGAAAAAGAATATGCTTTGTTACTTCCTTTAGAAGATGAAGACAATGAAGATGCAGAGTTAGTTCTTATGCAATTAACAAAAGAAGATGACGATTATATTTTTGAAACTATTGAAGATGATGATGAATTTGATAGAGTTTCAGAATATATTGAATCTTTAGCAGATGAAGATGAGGAATAAATAAGTGTTAGAAAGATTTACCGAACAAGCTATTAATACGGTTGCAGAATCTCAAGAATATGCGATAGAACTCGGAAGTTCTTCTGTCGGGCTTGAGCATTTGTTGTATGCGATTGTAAAAGAGGCAAAAGGTATATCTTTGAGATTGTTCAAGAATGCAAATATAACATTAGAAAAAATTGATGATGAAGTAAGATTGTGTGTATCACAATCAACCAACCGTTTCTCTGCAATACCTTTTAATACTCATTACAAAGAGACATTAAAAAAGACAATGGATTTGGCAAATATTTCAGGTCATCAAAATATTTTGTATGAACATTTATTTTTAGCACTACTTTCTGATAAAACTTCTAATGTTTCAAGAATATTAGAAGGCTTTGGATTTGATATCTTCAAAGCCAAGGATATTTTGAGCAAATTGGTGCAAAAGAAACAAAAGAGATTGGAACACCCTGAAGGCGAAGAAAAAGAACGTAAAAACCTTGTTGACTATATCTTTGACAATTCAGGCGTGTCACCTATCTTTGATAGAGCGATAGCTAAACTTTCTACATCTGAGTATGAAATTCTCGGTACAGAACAGATTATTGCTTCAATATTAGAGGACAAGGGTTCGAATTTGGCAAAAATATTTGCTCAGTTTGGAGTTACTGCAGAGAGTTTTGATGAGAAACTAAAATCATTAACTTCAAGAAATGCAGAATATGATAAAAAAGTGGTATTCACTCCAAAAGCTTTTATTGCAATGAATATGGCATTACAGACTGCCAAAGAGCTTGGTTCTTCAAAAGTTTTGCCGGAGCATTTAGCATTAGGTATTTTAAAAAGCCATAACGGTGTAGCCTATGAAATTTTGAACAAATTGAATGTCAACGAAAACGATTTGATAGATGCTATCGTTAAACCTATCGAAAAACAAATGCCTGAAACGCTGATTATTCTAAAATTGGCAAAGGAAGAAGCTCGTAGAATCGGTAAAAAAGTTGTCGGTACCGAAATGTTACTTTTGGGTATAATTTCTGAAGGTGCAGGCGTAGGTGCAAGAGTTTTGAATAAACTTGAAATCACATTACAAGATGCAAGAAAAATAATTGAATCTCAACTTGGTTATGGCGATGATTATTTTGACAGCGAAATTGTATTCACAAAACGCGCAAAGGCTGTATTGGAACGAGCTTGGGAACTTGCAAAATCTAAGAATAAAGAAAGGATTGCATCAGAAGACCTTTTGATGGCAATTATTGCAGACCCATCAGCTTTAGCGATGAAGGTCTTAGAGCAATTAGGCGTAGATGCAGTTGAAATTAAATATGGTATTTTAAAAGAGATTGAATAGTGTTAAAAGATACAGTATTAGAATTTCTAAATAAATATAATTTGTTAAACAACAAAACCTTAATTGTCGGATTCTCTGGTGGACACGATTCTATGTGTCTTTTGGATATTTTATTCAGATTATCACAAACTTACAACTTCAAGCTTATAGCAGCACATTTCAACCATAATTGGCGAGGGATAGAGTCAAAAATGGAGCAAGATGTTTGCCGTCATTTTTGTGAAGAAAGACAAATTGAATTTTATACCAAAACTGCGGCATTAAATATGAAACAGTCAGAAGCCGTTGCTAGAGCCATGAGATATGATTTCTTTGAAAAAGCTTTGAATAAATACAATGCCGATGCCTTTTTAACTGCTCATAACAAGAACGATAATGCGGAAACTGTTTTATATAGAGTTATAAAAGGTACAGGTGTTACGGGACTAAAAGGTATTGCCGAAAAAAGAGATAATATTTATCGCCCTCTTTTGAATATAACAAGAGAAGAAATTGATGAATATTGTGAAACAAATGAACTTGTACCAAACAACGATTCTTCAAACACAAATACAAAATATAAACGAAATTTTATAAGACATCAATTATTACCATTAGCTGAGGAAATTAACGAAAATGCAGTAGATTCTCTGAATTCGTTATCAAAAGTTGCAACAGATGAGTCTGCAATAGTTCATGAATATATGAACTACGTAAAATCTGTAGTAAAAGTAAATGAATCTATAATAACGGAACGATATATAGGGCTTTCGGCACCTGTAAAACGCAAATTATTGTACGATTTGGTTGTAGAAAACAATTTAGATTATGATTCTGAAAAAATTTATAACTTATATAATTTTGTTGAAACCAATTACAAATCAAAAAATGGAATTAAAACGTCTTTATCTACAGGCATGTGGCTATATGTAAGTTCTCAAATTATTGAAATCATTACCAAAACTCCAAAGCTTGAAGATGAAGTCCTAGTCAGATTAGAAGGCAAATACGAAATTGGAGATTACGAATTTGAGATTACAACATACGCTGGAGAAAATATAGAAACATTCCCTCAAGATAATTCATACACAGCTTATGTTGATTTAAACGGAATTGATTTAGATTTCGTACTAAGAACTAGACACGATGGAGATATAATAAATCCATTAGGTATGTCAGGCAGTATGAAGCTAAAAAAATATCTTATTTCAAAATCTGTTCCACAACATAAAAAAGATGATTTAATTTTGTTATGTAAAGATAATGAAATTTTATGGGTTGCAGGTTTAGGTTTAAGTAATAAAATTCATGTAACAGATAAACCAACACATAAATTAGTGTTAAGGAGAAAATATCATGATGATAACACCTGAAGATATACATGTATTGTATTCTCAAGAAGAATTACAAAAACGTATTAAAGAATTGGCAGAAGAACTAAACAATCATTTTAAAGGCGAAGATATTTTTGCAATATGCGTTCTAAAAGGTTCTGTGATGTTCTTTACGGATTTGGTTGAATATTTAACAATGCCGTTAAAAATGGAATTTATCCGTTTATCCAGTTATGGTTCTAATTATTCATCTTCAGGAAAAGTAAAAGCAGTAAACCTTTCTTTACCTGATATTAACGGAAAAAATGTATTAATTGTTGAAGATATTATTGACACAGGTCATACTGCAAAATTTTTATTAGATTTTATCGGACATAACTTCCAAACAAAATCAACAACATTTTGTTCACTATTGAACAAAAAATCAAAACGAGTTGTAGATGTAGATGCAGATTTTTCTGGCTTTGTAGTTGATGACAAATTCCTTGTCGGATACGGTTTAGATTTTGAAGGATATTACAGAAATATTCCATATATCGGGTATGTAGATGTATAATGTCGCATTTATCCCTGTCAGAGCAGGAAGCAAATCAATAAAAAACAAAAATATAACATTGGTCAACAATAAACCTTTGATTTATTGGACAGTTAGTGTTGCAAATAATTCTAACCTTGATAAGGTATTTGTTTCTACAGATAGTGACGAAATCAAATCTGTAGTTGAGAGTTTCGGGCTTGAAAAAGTTGAGGTTATTGGACGCAGTAAAGAATCTTCTTCTGATAATGCGACCTCAGAAACTGCGCTTATTGAATTTGCTCAAAATTATGAATTTGATAATGTCGTTTTTATGCAGGCAACATCTCCATTGACCCAAACAAGCGATATAAACGGAGCTTTGAAGAAGTTTTTAAACTCTGATAAAAAATCTTTAATCTCCACAATAAAACGACATCAGTTTTTATGGGACACAAAAGGTACTCCGATGAATTATGACCCAAACAAACGCCCTCGCCGTCAGGAATGGGACGGGTATTATATCGAAAACGGTGCGTTTTACATATCATCTCGAAAAGAAATCTTGAGAACCGGTTGCAGAATCACTCCACCTGTTGAGTACTGGGAAATGTCTGAACAAAACATTTTTGAGATTGACGAACCGAAAGACATTGAGATAATCGAAAAACTTTTTCCTTTAAAATAATGATTTGCCTATCAAAAAAATATAGTTATAATTATATAATATGAACAATTTATTTTGAGGGCTTGAAGATGAAAAGATTTTTATTGCTGGCATGTATAATGTTTGGAGTTTCTTTACCTGCATTTTCTTGGGGTAAACCCGAACCTGTTCCACCTACGGTAAAACTACCTTCTAAATATACTCCTGAGTACATTCAGTATATTTCAGAGGAATATAAATGCACAAGCAAATATGAATTGATTTATGTAGCTATAGATATGTTGAAGGGTACAGAAGGTGATTTTTCAAGAAAAGCTCTTTTAGGGAATAATCTTTCAGGATACCCTGTAAAAATTGAATTTAGAGATTTATCTACAATAAACAAAGACTATGCTAATTTTGATGCGATAGGCTGGAAAAAGAAAAATAAACTTTGTATCTATATAAACCCAAAACACCAATGCGCACCTCCGGGAGCTTTAGCAGCACTATTGGCGCACGAGGCTTTGCACCAAGACGAATATAATTCTTTATCAGAAGAAACCTATGCTTGGACAATGGAAGCTGCCGTATGGTGCGAGATGAGAGATATTTATCCTGATTCAAACAAAGAAGATGATGATTTGGTTAAGAGAGAAAACACCTTGAAACAACTATTTGAAAAAGGTGGATATACAAACAAATACATCAAGAAGGCTGTTTATGCAAACAAGGGATATCAAGGCTTGCCTTTGACATCTCCGGGGTTTCAAGAGTTATAATTAAGAACTCGGGAATTGCGTAATTATAACCATTAATATATAATTTTGGTATGTTAAAAAAGATATTGGTTCAAAATTATATACTTATTGAGAAGTTGGAGCTTGATTTCAGTAACAAATTGAACATCATAACAGGTGAAACAGGCTCCGGTAAAAGTATCTTAATTGGCGCAATAGACACTGTTTTTGGGGCTAAGACTTCTAAAGACTGTATCCGTACAGGATACGACAGGGCATATATAGAACTGTCATTATTTTTGAATCAACCTATCAACGAGCTTTTAACTTCAAACGGCATTGAGAACTTTGGTAACGAATTGATTATTTCAAGAGAAATTACTCAAACAGGTTCTCGTTCAAGAGTAAACGGAACTCTTGTGAATTTGGATTTTATCAAGGTTTTACGAGATAAGTTTTTAGATATTCATTCACAACATCAGACCTATTCGTTTATGCAGCCTAAGTATCATATCCAACTGCTTGATTCTTATGCAAAAGCGACATGCTCTGATTTGTTTAAGGAATACACAACTCTTTTTGAAGATTATACAACAGCAAAACAAGAGCTTGAAAAAGCTAAAAATGCCAATAATCTCACAGAAAACCAGATTGAATTTTTAAAATTTCAAATAGATGAAATTGAAGCTGCTAATATAAAAGAAATTGATGAAGACGAACAACTGGAGAATGAACTTGTTGTTCTTGAGAACGCTGAAAAATTAAAGGAATTGACAGGCTCTG
>USCK01000035.1 GCA_900553205.1 uncultured bacterium
CCCTCCAGCATCAATATAACCTCTATCTTGCTCGTACAACATATTATTGCTTACATTACCAACAACATTACCATAAGAATTACAATTCTTGATTATTAATTGTAAATTTGAACCGGTATCTACACCAGCATTACCTACAAAACCTCCAATTACATGCCCTTCTGCAGATACATTACCTCTAGATTCACAATTTGAAATTTCACCCCCATATGCACCACCAATAAAACCACCAGCAACACAAGTTGTACCAGTTGTAGTATTTAAAGTTCCGTAAACATTTCCACTTGCAGAACTATTACTAATATTACAAGTTCCACCCCAATCTGCACCTCCAATAAAGCCTCCAATATTTCCTAAACCAGTAACATTGCCTGTTGCATTACAATTTGTAGCAGTTAAAACTCCTTTATCATCAACTTGTCCAATTAATCCTCCTACCCAAGCTCCAGTAGAAGTTACATTTGCACTTGATGAACAATTATTAACCGTAGTTGTACCTTGAATGGTTCCTGCTAAAGCCCCAACATTGTCACTTGTAGAATTAACAGAACCTGAAATGCTTACATCTTCAACTTTACCATTTTTTATTGTATTAGCCAAAATACCTTGACTTGTTACATCGCCATTGATATTTAAGTTGCTAACAGTACCACTCATTGTAGAGAAAAGAGCTTTATCTAATCCTTTAATAGTGTAACCGTTACCATCTAAAGTGCCTGAGAAATTTTTTGATGTCCATGTTGTCCCTGTCATATCAATATCTGCCATCAATCTGTATTTGCCTGTTGATGACATATTCTTTAATTGGTCTGCGCTGTAGATTTCTGTTACTCCACCTACATTTCTGTTTGTAGCTGTTACTCTGCCTGCTTCCATCGCTATAAAATAGCTTCTGTTACCTGCTGCAGCTTTAAAGTTTGCTTCTGTTGCAGTAGAGATGATAGGTTTGTAATCATCTTCAAATTTCATAGTATAGCCCAATAATCTCATTGAATTATAAGTTGCATCAATATATGTTGATGAGCCATCTGCAGACATTTGTTTTACTTGTATTTTGGTAGCATTAAGAGCATTCTCATATTCTTTATAAACATGCGCAGATTCATTCGCCATCTGTAGCTTTTGAGCTTCGAGATGTTGAGCCTTATACTCTATGTCATGCATTCTTCCTGTTAAAGAAAGCAATCTTGCTTGTGATGACGATAATCCCATTTTTCTTTCCTATACTTGTGTTGTCTAGTGGTTCGCGAAAACATGTAACTAAACAACTTTTACACTTTGTATAACGGCATTTTAAGGATTATCTTTAATGTTTATTACAAGTTTGTTGCTATTTACACAAAACTTTATGAGTTGGTGAAAGCTGCTTGTAGTGAGGTTTTTCTGTCTTACAATAACATTCTTGGTTTGGACATCTTGAATAGAACTTGCAACCCTTTGGCAGTTCTATAGGTAACTCAGATAAATTTACGGAATCAGGCTTCTTGTTAATATTAGGAATTGAATCTAATAACAATTTAGTATAAGGGTGTTTAGGACTGTTAAAGATTTCATCTCTTGTACCGATTTCTACCAATTCTCCCAAATACATAATCCCAACCCTGTCTGCAATATATCTGATAACATTCAAATCATGAGAGATAAACATCATTGTCATTTGATATTCAGTTTTCAAATCCTTTATCAAATTGATAATTTGAGCCTGAATACTGGCATCTAAAGCGCTGACTGGCTCATCTGCAATTACAAATTCAGGACTTAAAACCAAAGCTCTGGCGATTGCAATTCTTTGGCGCTGTCCCCCTGAGAACTCATGAGGATAAAATTCCAAATACTTATCCGATAATCCGACTTGTTGTATTTTTAGTTTAAGGATTTTATCAATTTCTGATTTTGATAATTTACGATTTATTATCAAAGGTTCAGAGAGAATATCTCGTATTTTCATTTTAGGGTTTAAACTTGCATAAGGGTTTTGGAAAATCATTTGGACATTTTCTCTAAACTCTTTTAAATTTGCCCCTTTTAAGTCATATACATTTCTCCCGTTATATATAATTTCACCGGAAATTGGCTCTACAAGGCGAATAATAGCTTTTGAAAGGGTTGATTTACCACAGCCCGATTCTCCTGCGATTGCAAGGATTTCGCCCCTTTTTATATCTAATGATAGATTATTAACAGCTCTAACAGTCTTTTTTTTACCAAGAGCCGAGGAAATATAATCCACATTCAAATTTTTGATTTCTAAAATAATATCATCAGACATAATAAAAGATTATCACCGAATCACAGATTTGTGAATATACAATTAACCGATTCTTATAATTCTCTGCGACCTTCTATAGCCTTTGCCAATGTTACCTCGTCTGCATATTCCAAATCGGCGCCAACTGGCAAACCAAAAGCAATACGAGAAATCTTTATTCCGAAAGGTTTTACAAGTTTTGTCAGATATAAACTTGTAGCCTCACCCTCAACAGAAGGAGAAAGTGCAAGAATAACCTCACGAACCCTCTCATCAGTTAATCTGTTCAAAAGTTCTTTAATCCTGATATCTTCTGCGCCAATACCGTCCATTGGTGAAATCAGGCCTTGCAAAACATGATACAAGCCTTTGTATTCATTAGTTTTTTCAATAGCTATCAAATCCTTTGTTTCTGCAACGACACAAATAACACTTCTGTCTCGTGAAGTTGAAGAACAAATTTCACAAGGACTTGAAGATGAAAGATTGTAACAAATTTCGCATGTTTGAGTTTGTTCTTTCGCTGACAAAAGTGCCTCTGCGAATTTTTGAACATCTGACATCGGCATTTTTAAGATATGAAAAGCCATTCTTTGGGCAGATTTAGGACCTATAGAAGGCAATTTTTGGAATTGTTCTATTAATGCTGCTATTGCCTTTGGATAAATCATATTAGCAAAGACCCGGAATGCTTATACCACCTGTTACGGCTTAATTTACTTTCCATTTCTTTTGAAGCTTTTTCACTTGTTTGCAAAATTGCTGTTGTGATTAAATCTTCAAGAGTTTCTAAAGTGTCATCATCTACAGCTTGAGGATTTTCAGGATTTAATAAATCTTTTGAAAGTTTGATAGATTTGAATTTGCCTTGTCCGTCACAAACAACTTTTACTGCACCACCTGCAGCTTCACCTGAAATCTCTGCCGACGCAAGTTCAGATTGAACTGATTTTAATTTCTTTTGTATATTTTGCGCTTGTTGCATCATTTGCATCATGTTCATAATATATTACCTCCTCGAGTATTTTTTATTATACAATAAATATTATGAAACTCAAAACATATCTTAACGAAAGTGTAAAAAACGGATTTCTTTTAAAGTGGGCAAGAATGCCTCTTAATGTCTATATTGCACCTATGAAATTTTATTCTAAACAAGGAGAAGATTTTGTTTATCGAAAAATGGTCATTAGAGCTTTAGAAGAATGGGAAGATGCAAGTAACGGGCTTGTACAGTTTAACCTAGTTTCAACACTTCTTGAGTCACAAATAAATGTAGATTGGAAACGAGTTGACAGAAGTGCATTAGGTCATTGTACTTTTAATTATGATAACAGTAAAAGATTATATGGTGCAGAGGTTTCTATCGGACTGACAGACGGACTTATTCATCAACAATACAATTCGGAAGATGAAGTTTATCATACTATTTTGCACGAAATAGGACACTCCATAGGCTTGGGGCATAGCCCGTATGATACGGATATTATGTTTACGCCACATAAATATGGCATAATCTCTTTATCTAAAAACGATAAATATTCTATTCAATGGTTATACAAACTTCCTGCAGGAGTTGAAGTTCGACAAATCGGTCAACAGTATTCAGTACTTACTGACCACGATATAGATATGATTATATCAAAAATTGACGGCGAAGATGATTCTATTCAAACCGGTGACAACACAAAACTTATACACGAAGAGAATCGTGATTTACTAAACGAAGCAACAAATATAGGTAATGTGAAGCGCTATAACATGATGATTCAGAATGTCGGAATTTCAGAAGAAATGCGCCAATTTTTTATCAATAAACACAGAGAAAACAAAGGTAAATAAAAAGGCACCAAATGGTGCCATATAGTAATTATAGGGAAAAATTATATTTTTGAATCTTACATATTTTAGGCAATAGTCGGCGTCCACCGAAATTACCCGATAGTTTGAATTTGTTTTTTGCAGTAAAATATAGCCCCTTTTTGAGTTGTTGTTGAAATGGGCTATAAAAAGTATTAATCCTGAGTCACTATCTGCATTAGTAGTTCCTTATCCTTTGTCTGTTTCCTAATTCCGATAGTTCTATATACGGATACTTTTATAAATATCTTTAGCTTTTTTATTATTTTTGTCACAAAAGTTTACAAAGTTGAAACTAAGAATAAATCAAAAGCAGCTTTTCCAAACAATATAAACCCTATAATTGCACTAATAAAAGTCGCAAACATAACAGCACCTGCAGATATATCTTTCGCCATACCTACCATTTTGCTGTACTTGTTGTGATAGATTGAATCCAGTGCAAACTCGATTGCTGTATTTAACATCTCGGCAACAATAACATTTGCAATAGCAATCAAGGCAATACAAAACTCTACTCCGGTAAATTGAAACACGAAGCCCATAGCTATTACCAATGAAGCTACTACCAAATGAACCCTTAAATTGCGTTCACTCTTTACTACAAGTCTGAAACCTTTTCTTGCATTCTTAAAAGTGTTACTAAAACCTTGTGATTTAAACTTTGTCATTCTTTTTCACCCAGAGCATATTCTAATGCCTTCTTTTGTTCAGATACTACAAAATTATAATCTTCTTCTGTCTGATGGTCAAATCCTAACAAATGCAGAATACCATGAGCAATCAAAAAATATAATTCATATTCATCACTGACATTATGTTTTACTGCTTCTTCCTTAACCTTATCCAAAGCCAAAATTATTTCACCCAAGTTTATATCTTCATCAAGTATAAACTTTGCATCATCATCTGCAAAAATCGCAAAGGTAATGATATCAGCAGGATAATCCTTATCTCTGTAATCTTTGTTTATTTGATGTGTTTTTTCACTGTCACAGAACAAAATGTCAAAAGTCAAAGTTTCAAAATCAAACCCCTCTAAACAAGAGGTTGTCAATAAATGTTCAAGAAAGTATCGGACAATTTTTCGACCAACAGAAATTACCTTCAGTTCGTCAATTTCCCAATCAGGATAAATATTCTCTGTAAAAATGTTAATTTCCTTGGTTTTCATTCTTGTTTTGTTCCAACTGTTTTATCTTTGCTTCAAAATCTTTGTCAAACGCTGTAGTTTGAGACGCAGGTTTGCTATTTTTATCAAGTTCATTTACCATGTCTTGATGATATTTAATTCTTTGGTGTTGCATACCTCTTAAGATTCTATTGAAGGTTGTTGATATAACCTTCAAATCTTTTAAGGTTAATGGTGCATCTGATAACTGCCCGTCATCTAATCTATCTTTAATGATTTTTGAAATAATTTCTTCTATTTCATCGTTTGTTGGAGTTTTTAATGCTCTAACAGCAGATTCAACAGCATCAGCAATCATTAAAATTGCAGTTTCCTTCATATTAGGTTTTGGACCTGTATATCTGAATTGTTCTTCTTTTACATTTTCAGAACCTTCCTCTGCAATAGCTTTATTGTAAAAATAACTAGCCAAGCCTTCACCATGGTGTTGCAATATAAAGTTTGAAATAACTTGTGGCAAATGATATTCTTTTGCTAATTCTACACCGTCTTTAGGATGAGCTGTAATTACCATTTTACTCAATCTTGGATTAAGTTTTGTATGAGGATTTTCAATCCCGAAATATGATTGGTTTTCAACGAAGAACAACGGGCGCTTTAATTTCCCTATATCATGATAAAAAGAACCAACCCTTGCTAATATCGGATTTGCTCCAATAGCTTCTGCAGCAGCCTCAGCTAAATTTGAAACCATCAAACTATGGTGATAAGTCCCTGGAGCTTCAAATTGAAGTCTTTTTAATAATGGCTGATTATGGTCTGCTAATTCTGCAAGTCCGTAAGGAGTAATTATTCCAAATGAGCTTTCCAGTATCGGTAATGTACCAAGTGCAATTACACCACTTAGGAAGCCGTTTAAAGCGATTAAAAATACATCTCTCAAGATAAATGCGTTATCAACATCTATCAAGAATTTTTCTAAGAAATATATTGTCGCAACAATAAAAGCTCCTGCAAGAGATATCTTTAGACCTGTTAGTATTAAATCAAATCTTCTTGAGAATTTTAACTTGGATATTGCTAGCATACAGAAAGTATTTAGCATCAAGAAGGTTGCAACAAATTCTATTGAATAATGAAGTCCGATTATCAGCACTCCCAACAACAAGGTTGCTGCAAAAAATGCGATTCTGGCATTTGTAAATATTGATAGAATTATTATATATGCAGGTAACGGCAAAATATTTGGTGACGCACCTGTTGGCATAACAACGGCAATAGTAGCAATTACCAATGATAAGAAGCCTGTTATTGTCAAATGATGAGATTCATAAAATACCTTTTCAAAATTCTTTTCGTATTGCATGAATACAAATGTTGCAAAACATACAATTAAGAATACTCCGACAATACCGAAATAATTAACCTCTAAAACATTATACCCTGCTTCTCTTAGTGCGTCTTTTTTTAACTTGGTAACAGGTTCTCCCTCAAACACAATTTTATCGCCTTTATGAAAAACTACCTCATAAGGCTTAACAGCGTTTTGCGCATTCTTACGAGCAATTTCTGTTGCCAAATCATCAACAACAAGGTTTGGAGTGATAATCTCTTTTAACAAAGATGCAACAACTGTAGCCTGATTTCTTGGAGTTGTTGCAGGAATATTTCTTAATATGATTTTATCTATATCACTGTTTTCATACTCACTTTCTGTAATTCCTTGATTAAGTACAGAAGTAAGAGTTAATTTTGCTTTATCAAAAATCTTTTGAAGATTTTGGTCAGATACTGTCAACAAGAAATTAGACAAGTAATCTTTTTTATACTGTGCAGAAATATCAAATAACAAAGCTAATTCTGAACGCTTTACGGAAGCATCAACATGTTTCTGACGAATTTGTATAATTGAATTTTCAAGAGTTTGAAGATTTACTTTGATAAATTCATCTTCAGCAGGTATAAGTATAGGTTCAACATTCATTGCAACATCTTTTTTGTGTTGCTCTGTACGTTTGGTATCTATTACTGTAATAGTCTTTTCTGCTATGATATCCCTTTTACTAATACCGTTCTCAATAATTTTCTGAAAGAAAAAGTTTTGAGAAGATATTAACAAAGTCATTAGTATAGAAAACAATAGAAACAACAACAAGTTTGTCGGTGATGTTTGTTTGAATTGTTCATATATATCTTCAAATATTTGAGCCATAATTATCCTCTTTTGTATTATTTCGTTGTACTATAAATCCACATTTTATACAAGCCAAAGTTTCTCCTGTACTATCTACAGGCATAAATTCATGCTCACAACGTTCATAATCTTCTAACAGAGGAGTTCTAAGAGGATCATAATTAAATTCTTCAGGCTCCTCAGGTTCTTTGTGGAACAATTTCCAAAGACATTCAAATATATACATAACTATAGAGTAAAACTTTCAGGAAGAAGATATGAGAGCTTTGTTATTTTCAATTCTCCGTTTTCTTCTGTTATAACATCTAAATCTTCGTTCTTAAATTCATTTAATACTTGTCTGCAAGCTCCACAAGGATAGCAATTATCTGTGTTTGGTGAATAAATTGCAATCGCATCAATTTTTGATTCACCATTTACTACAGCCGCACCTACAGCACATCTCTCTGCACAAATTGCAAGACCATAACTGGAATTTTCAAAGTTGCAACCTTTAAAAGTTTTGCCTGACGCTGTTAAAACGCATGCACCAACTTTAAAGTTTGAATATTTACAATAAGCATTTGTAGATGCTTCTTTTGCCATTTTCATCAAATTATTATAATCTGCCATAATACACCTCTATTTATACATGTGAAGACAATGTAACGGATAAACCGTCCATAATATTCTTAAAATCTGCTTCCGGCAAAGTTGACATAGCCTTCATAGCAAACCCGAAGCTATCAGCTTTGTCATACCAGCGTCTGCCGTTTGATGACTGATATAACCCCATAACTCTGTTCAAGCCAAGACTTAATGGTGGTTCTTTAGTTTCATCATCATAATCATCTCTATGAAAATCTTTTATTTGATTAACAATCGTAATCAAAGATTGTGACAAGGCTTCTTTTTCTTCCTCAGATAACTTCTCCAAGAGCTTTATTGTTCTTGAAGTTTCCAAATGTGAATCATACCAGCGTCTGTCTTTTGTTTCCATATCTATTAATTCCTACACCTAATGTAATATAATTATATAGTTTTTTATATTTTTGGTCAATCTTTTATCTTTTTTGGTATAATATCAAATATGGGGAGTAGAGATTAAATTAATGAGAAAATTTTTTGCAATATTTTTTTTATTTATTATGATGCTTTTTCAGTCAGCATTTGCTGATGATATGTACAAAATAAAAGGCATCACATTTGATACATCTGCTTCCGTCGCAATACTTAATACTATCGGAACTTATCAGTCAAGTATTACCGATAAAGTTAAACTTATAAAACTTCCTGATGAACATAAAGTGTATTTTGATGTAACTTCTTCTATATTAATTGGCAAAAAGCAAGATTTATATCTTTCCTCAGGGGCAATAAAACAGATAAAAATAAGTCAATTTACGACTAACCCTAATATTGTGAGAATTGTAATGTTTTTTGATGACAACTACAATCTTGACAATTTAAAAATCGGAAACATTAATAATCATTTGGTAATTATGACAAATGAATTATCCTCGACACTTGCACAATTTTATCAAAATTCATACAGAGATAAAGTAAAAACTGCCGAAGATTATTATGAAACTTTTAATATACAGGTTCAAGCTCCAAATCCTCAACCTGCAGTATTAACAACAGCAAACAACAAATACTCTCAAAAAGAATTGACACAGATTCAACAAGCATTTGGTCAGTCTAATGCTGAGAATATAAAACAACTTGTTAATAGCGACCTTAGCAAAAACATAAATTTAAGAAGTCGCTATTATATAAATTCTGTTACCTCAAAGAATAACGGGTTTCTAATCGGAGGTTTTGGTGCGCCTACAATACAAAAACCTTTTGTATTAGCCAATCCTAACAGAATGGTATTCGATTTTGTAAACAGTAATTTCAAGAATTCTATTAATAATAAAGAAATTCTACTCAATCCAAACAATTTGCAAGGTGATAAAATCAGAATCTCAAGACTTGATAACAACACTACTCGAGTAATTGTCGTTTCTGAAAAAGCCAGACAATATATTCCGATATTCTCACCTGACAACCAATCAGTTTTGTTGGTAAATCCTGAGAACTTGTCTGCAAACGCTATAGTTGCAAACAGAACGAATATTTTAAAATACAAATACCAAAAGAACCTAAGCACTGACGATTTAACTCTATCATTTGATAAACCTGTAGTGTGGGGGATAAAACGAAATACTGATAACCTGTATGTTTATTTCTTTAACGCTGCACAATACAACGAATCTGTTTTTAAAAGTGTCATCAATAACACTCCGTATCACGAAGTAGAATTGGCATTATTAAAAAATATCGGCATAAGATTAACAATGCCTTTGACAAGTAATAATGACATAAACACTTATTTTTCTGCTGACGGGAAAAACTTTAGGATAAGAGCATCAGGGTTAAAACCTGTAATCAAAACTCCAAAACCGAAAGAAACACCTGCAATAATTTCAGGTGGCAAAATAAGAGGCAAAGTTATTGTTCTTGATGCCGGTCATGGTGGAACAGACTATGGTGCTATCCGTAACGGTATTAACGAAAAAGATATAAACCTTGATGTCGCAAAACGAGTGGAAAATATTTTAAGAAGAAAAGGCTACAAGGTCGGTATGACAAGAGCAAATGATATCTTTGTATCACTTGAGGACAGATGCAAGATTTCGGCATCAATGAATCCTTCAATTTTTGTAAGTATTCATGTTAATTCTTGTGTCGGTACAGAACCAAGAGGAATAGAAACACACTATTATCATGACAATAGTGTTGAACTGGCAACTACTATCCACTCTAAGATGACAAAGGCTATTCAGTCGCCAAATCGTGGCTTGTTTAAGTCTAAATTTTATGTTATAAATCATACGACAGTGCCTGCTGTACTTTTAGAAATAGGCTTTATTTCTAACGATAAGGAAAGAGCCGAGTTAATAACACCTAAACGAAAACAGGCAACAGCACAAGCAATAGCGGAGGGTATAATTGAGTATATCAACAGCCACAAATAACCCTATAGGATTTTTTGATTCCGGAGTTGGAGGACTTACTGTATATTCAAAGTTCCGAGAAAAATTCCCAAACGAAAAATGCTTGTATTTCGGGGATACAGCACATTTGCCTTATGGGAATAAATCTAAAGAAGAATTAATATCTTATGCCAGACATATTATGGATTTCTTCAAATCTAAAAATGTCAAAGCTGTTGTTATTGCTTGTAATACATCATCTTCTGCTGCGTATGACACAATAAAAGATGAGTACGATTTCAAAATATATCCGATTATACAATGCTGTGCAAAAATTATTGGTGAAATGCCTATAAAACGATTAGGCATATTTGCAACCGAAGCAACAATAAAAACAGGCGTATATGAATCCGAAATAAAAAAATATAACAAGACTATGGAAATCTTCCCTCAAAGTTGTCCTAATTGGGTCAATATTGTTGAAACAAAAGGGCAAGATGATTCACAAAACATAAAAACTATTTATGAAGATTTGTGCAGAATGTTGGTGCATAACCCTGAGAAGATAATTCTCGGTTGCACTCATTATCCGTACCTAAAAATTGTTCTTTCAATGTTTGCACCTTATTATATGTTCATTGACCCTGCAGACTTCTTTGTAGATTATATAGACAAAGATTTGGAAAGCTGTGGTTTAAAATCAAATTCTACAGAAAAAGGCTATGAAAAAATGTATGTCAGTGCCAACCCTGAACAGTTCAAAACAGCATCTGAGATGTTTTATAAATTGAAAGAACTACCTGAATTAGTTTAATTGTAAAACTATATTAATATTACCCTTATAAACTGGCAATATCAGTGCGATTTGCTTGTATTTTTATTTTGAATATATATAATAAAAATACAATATGTACATTTTATAAGGAGAATATTTAGGTAATGCTGAAACTCAATTACAAAAATGCAGATGCAGTTGTCGTAGGCGAAGAAAACGGACTTAATATTGAACAAGAATTCTGTAATTACAAAGAAACTATTGCTAACATTATTTCTGACTTGAACAAGAGAAAAGACAAACCGGGACAATGGCTGCGTTGGATGAACTTGGGTTATAGCGAAGAAACCATTTGGTATGTGAAAGAATTTGCATCAATGGTAGAAAACCGATTTGATAATATTTTGGTTTTAGGTATCGGTGGTTCTGCTTTAGGTGGACTTGCCGTAACAGAAGCATTATTAAAGCCTTATTGGAACCTTTTGACACCAGAACAACGCAATGGACTTCCAAGAATATTCTTCCTTGATAATATAGACCCCGATTCAATTAATGGTTTACTAAATATTTTAGATTTAAAGAAAACTTTGGTTAATGTAATCACAAAATCAGGTTCAACAGCCGAAACAATGTCACAATACATGATTGTGAAAAACATTTTGGAAAGAGAACTTGAGGACGATTATAGAAAAAATATTGTTGTAACAACAGATAAAAATGTTGGTATCCTAAGACAACTTGCAGACCAAGAAGGATACAAAACATTTGTAATTCCTGATGATGTTGGTGGCAGATTCTCAGTATTCTCTGCAGTAGGTTTGTTACCGTTTGCACTTGTAGGAATTGATATTGACGAGCTTACAAATGGTATCAAAGACATGGATTTGGCTTTGAAAAACACAGATATCCATAAAAATATAGCTGCTCAAAACGCATTGATACATTATCTTATGGATACTAAAAAAGGCAAAAACATTTCTGTTATGATGCCATATTCTTCAAGACTCAGATATGTATCAGACTGGTATGCTCAATTATGGGCAGAATCTTTGGGGAAAGAATTTGACAATGAAGGCAACAAAATCAATGTCGGTCCTACTCCTGTCAAAGCTCTCGGTGCAACAGACCAACACTCACAAATTCAGCTGTATAACGAAGGACCTAACAACAAGCTTATAACATTCATCAGGGTCGATAATTTTGATACAACTTTAGAAATACCTAAAATTTTTGAATACACTGGAATAGGTTATTTAGGTGGCAAGACTATCAATGATTTGATTAATGCCGAAGCTGATTCAACAAGAGTTGCGTTGTCAGATTATTCAAGACCGACAATCACAATTTCGATGGACAGAATTAATCCTTATAATTTGGCTCAGTTGCTGTATATGTATGAGGTTCAGACTGCTATTGCAGGTGAGCTTTATCATATCAACACATTTAACCAACCTGGAGTTGAACAGGCTAAGAATTATACCTATGCGCTAATGGGTCGTTCTGGTTATGAAGATTCAGCTCAGCAACTTCAAGAAAAAATGGCATCAGTATAATGAAAAAAATTGTTATCATAATTATATGCTTGTTGTTTAGTATAACAACAGTTTGTGCCTATACAATCCAAGCCGGCGTATCGGTTGATAAAGTTCCTAAGACTTTATTCGGGAGTTGGCAAGTTGAAGCCCAACTGGTTGAAACTAATGCTGCAGGCACATTTAAACCAAAAAGTACAGACTTATGGAACTTATCTCGGTATGGTAACGTCCTTAATCTTGAGAACCCTTTTACGGGGGCAAAGGCTTCAGTTGACCTAAAATCTACTGAAGGCAACCTTGTAGTATTTACTAAGACATCAGATTGGGATAACAGAGTGCTGAAGGATATAGTATCAATAAGAATAGAGAACAATACTTTCACAGGGATAAATGATGTAATTCTGGAAACAACATCTCTATATGACGGCCATATCCTAAAGAAAGAAACTGCCCGATACAAAATTGTAGGGAAAAAACTTTCAGGCATGAGCTTCCCAAGATAAATCAACGGAGGTGGTATGGGGATTTATAATTTTGATATTGTGATTTTAGGGGGAGGCCCTGCAGGTTTATCAGCAGGAATATATTCTGCAAGAAGTAATGCATCAACAGCAATACTTGACATTACGATGATGGGTGGTCAACCATCTAATTATTTAGAGCTTGAAAATTACCCCGGGTTTCCTATTATCGGTGGATATGAACTTATGGAGAAATTTGAAGAACATGTTGACAAGTTCAATGTTCAAAAATTTCCAATGGTAGAGATAAAAAACATTAACCTTACCTCAAACCCTAAAATAATCGAAACAGAGGAGAACACTTTTTATGCCAAATCTGTCATCATAGCATGTGGCGCTAAGGCTAAAAAACTCGGAGTAAAAGGAGAGCAGGAATATATAGGCCGAGGAGTAAGCTATTGTGCTGTTTGTGATGCGGCGTTTTATAGAGATAAAATAGTTACTGTTGTCGTAATACGGCTATCGAAGAAGGCATGTATTTGACCAAATTCGCTAATAAAGTTTATATAGTACATAAACGCAACGAATTGAGAGCAGATAAAATCATTCAAGAAAGAGCTTTTAATAACGATAAACTTGAATTTGTTTGGAATAGTAAAGTCATAGAAATTCAAGGTGAAGATACCGTTAATAGTGTAATCTTAGAAAATATAAAAACAGGAGGAATAACAAAACTTGAAACTGACGGAGTATTTCCATATATCGGTTTAACACCTAATGTAGAAGGTATATCGGGACAAGTTCAACAAGATTCTAACGGATTTATTATAACTGATAGCACAATGCAAACCTCTGAAAGAGGAGTATTTGCAGCAGGTGATATCAGAAACACTCCACTAAGACAAGTTATAACAGCATCTTCTGACGGAGCCGTTAGTGCCGTATATGCTTCTAAATACCTAGAAACACTTGCCACAGAAGCAAATACAGTACAGCAGATTTAATGTAACAAAATTGTAACATTTATTAAAGATAATTCTTAAAAATGCCGTTATACAAAGTGTAAAAGTTGTTTAGTTACATGTTTTCACACACAACTAGACAACAC
>USCK01000036.1 GCA_900553205.1 uncultured bacterium
TTTATCTACAAGAGAAAGTGCGTAAGCATAAACATGCCTGAAACCATTAACAAATGAAGGTTTGTATTTTTCATCTTTTGTATATTCATACAACACTTGAAAATACTTATTAGAACATTTTCGCAAATTTGATGAACCTAAATAAGTAAACAAACCAACCCACCATGCAATCCATTCCAAAGGTTTGCGTCCAAACATCTTGTATAAATAAAAACTCAACTTCAACCTTTTTACACCAGCTGAGCGCTCTTTTATTTCAAACCATTGTTGAGAAGTATTGTCATCATCAAAAATTATACAACTTGCGATATAAGACGAAATTATACCAACCAATAACAAACTTCCAAAAGTGCTAATTAGCTTGAACCCAGCAAAACTTAGCAACAGAAATGAAAACGCTGTTGAAATACAAGCTGAAAAAACTGCAATATTCGTTTTTGAATCACCATTTGATTTAAAAATAGAATAATCAATAGTAAAACCTATTATCAAAAATATGGTTAATATACTAAAAATATTTATACCACACCCGAGTATTTGTCCAAAAGCCACACTTACGCAAACCCCAAGCAATGGAGGTAGCATAATTTTCAAGGCTTTTTTGTTGTACATTAAATATAAATATACAAACATTCCTAAAAACAATATTGGAATCAAAGGTTGAACCAATTTTCGACTTTGTTTTAATGACATTGAAATATCTTTTTGAATATTAATAATTTTTGATTTAGGAATTTCTTTTAATCCTAAACCATAAGCTATTATTATCTTCTCACCATTCAAATAAAACGAAGGTATTTTATAATCAAAAGTAGAATTATTATTTTTTATAAGATTATTTTTTTGTTCCTTTGTTAAAAAATCTGGATAATTATTAGTTTGATACAGATGATTTATGAGTTTTATATTTTCTCTCTGCTCTTTCTGTGTTGGTACAAACTTGCTTTCTGCAATATAATCAACATTATTTTTTTTCAAAACTTCACAAACAAGCCCCTCATCTTTTGTCACAATAAAACTAACGTCTTTATTCTGAGGATTTGTTGAATGTTGATATATCATTTCAGCCTCTTTTAAGCTTTTATCAGGCTTATATAAGCTTTTTATACTATCATCTGTTTTTAATTGTAAAAAACCTAAAACAATAACGACAGAAGCAATAATAACAAACCATTTCTTGTTAATTTTGGGAACATATACAGATTCTGAAACATTAGCCTCAAACGGCAACATAGGAAGAAGACAAGTTACAAACAAATAAACCCCAACAAGTCCGCTTATTGTATATAAAGATATTTGATTCAAAAGTGGCAATTCAGGAATCAACAAAAAACTGAACGCAATAATTGTTGTAAGCATTGATGATGTAAGATTTTTATAAAAATCTTTGTTATGAGTTTTGTTTGAATAATAATGCAGAGAATAATCAACACCAATACCTATCAAAGTCGTAGCAAAAACAAATGTTAATATATGTATTGTATGAAAGGCCAACGAAGTTACAATATACCCTGTTGCTAAACCAAACAAAATACTCGTAATAACAGGAATAAAAATTTTATATGACCCAAACATATATTTGCAAACCAAAAGTACAAACACAGTTGCCAAAATTCCGAATATATTTATCTGCAACGCCGATTTTTGAGCCGTTTTATAAGAATGTACAGGAGTTCCAGCCAAATATACATCATAATTTTTAGCCAAATCAACAATCGCACCAACATTGTTTGTTTTTATTTTTACTATCGGATAATCAGGATTAGAAAAATTTGTCATAAAATAATCAGTCACAAAAAAATATGGGTCTTTATCTATAGGAAGAAGCGAAACTCCTAATGGATTATACAAAAACCTCATACTATTTGTTTCTAACTGTTTGTATTGTTTTTGTTTAATAAGTTTTTTAGTTGAATCCAACAAAAACGATTTCGGGTGAGTTTGAATAATATTTTGATAATCAGTATCATCTTGAGAAACAATTTCTCCAAGTCTTTGTGTTTTTACGACATTCAAAAATTCATCTTTGGATTCATCTTTGAACATTACAATCACATCTGAATTGGTATGTTCATTTATATCCAATAATAATTGATTTTCTTGTTTTACAACTGATTTTAGGATATCAGTTTCAACAAAAGGTCTATGTATTAAACTAAACACAAGCCCTACAAGAAATATTAATAATAAAAAAACACACCTAAAAACCTTCATTAATCTACCTTAAAACTTACTTTAGTTATTGTTCCATCTGTAGCTTTTATCTCTATTATATGTATATTCTTCTTCCCTGATATATAAAGGCTTTTCACATATTTTTTCATTTGTGGATTATTTGGAACAAGTCCCAACTCCCAAACAGAAGAATTTTTGAAATAGAATTTAAAATTTTTATTCAAATAAACATAGTTTTTGTTTATAACATTATTTATAATCCTACTTACCTGTTCATTTTTATCATAAGTCGTAGTCATTTTTACCGGATATTTTGTATAAAAAACAACGCCATTATCTTTTCTGAACGAAAAATCCCCACCCGATTTTAAAACCACCGTTGAGTTTGGAACAGTTTTAGTCTGAGTAAAAGGACAATTTATATTACTAAAATTAGGAATATGCTTCATAACCGTTTTAGCATCAGAAGGGTGCGAGAATACATCTGACGCAAAAACAATATTTGATAGAAGTATTATTACTAAAAATATTTTACAAAGATTTTTCATACTGTTCGATTTTTTCCTTTAAATTCACAGGTTCTGCATAAATACTTTGCATAGAATGTTTATCAACACATATCTGCATTGATTTAGCTTTAAAGATTTTTTCTCCTGTTTCCTCATTATAAATAGTGTATTTTATATTTATTGCAGGTTCTATATCTTTCAACTCACATTCAACCCGTAGCTTATCTCCAAAAGTTGAAGGTTTAATAAACTTAAATTCCATTTTTGCTATAGGATACATAAACCCATCATTATACATATCCATATATGTATATCCTATTTTTGAGAACATATCACATCTTGCTTGTTCTATATACTTGATATAGTTGCCATGCCAGACTATATTCATAGGGTCAACATCATAAAATGGTACATCTAAAATCATTGAAGTTTTTATCATTTATTTACTCCTAAAAATATTTTCTTTTGGCAACTGTCCACTTGAATATACTTTATCATCATCAAAATATTTATACAAAATTGAATTTGCATTTTCTGTAAAAGATAAAGATATTTTCTTATCAGGTTTAATAATATTTGAAAATTTAATTTTCTTTAACTGTCCAACATCTACCTTATACCCAAACAACTCTTTTATATAAAAACTTGCATAGTACAACTGAACAACCCCCGGTACTATTGGATAATCTTTAAAATGTCCTTTAAAGAAATTACAATCACGATGAAAAATTAAATCTAACATCGTCTTTTCTCTTGAAATTACCAATGGTAAAGATAATCTCACACCAAACCAGCTTTTCATATAGTCCAAGTTCACTTTACCCATTGTGTTTTTAGGAATTTCGTCTGTAAAATTCCACCTTTGAGGAATTATATCAAGATAATTTCTCAACTCTTTTTTCAACTGTTTCACAAACTCTATTTTTCCAAGTTTGAGAAATTGTTCTACCCCCGACTCACTTAACACAGCAACACTTGCCAGCTTTTCGCCGTATTTTAATGTATAGCAATCTTTTATATATTCAAGTTGGTTTATATTCTTTTCTGTTTCTAATAGTGAAACTCTTTTTTCTTGAATTTTTACAACTCTGTCTTTACGAGATAAAATCTGTATTCCGTCATCAGTAATCTTTACTAAATCGTCCAATTTATATTCGTTTTCATAAATATATGGTGAACAAACCGTATCATCTTTAATTTTGACATCATCAAACAATTTCAGATTTTCTTTTGAAGATTGGCGATAAGCGACAATCCCTGTTTCTGTTGCGCCATATATTTCAATAACATTTGTTCTGCGCTCAAAGTATTCTATTGTATCGAACTTTGCACCTGCAGAAATAATATATAAAGGCATTGTCGGGATTATTATGTTATATTTTGCAACCTTAGACAAAAACGAAGGTGTTGAAACCAATACGCTATGACCTTTAGTTATTTGTTCGGGGAAAGAAATTCTATCAACACAAATAGGTTTTTCGTTGATATAAGGGATTGCAAAACAAAATGTAAATCCGTATAAATGTGTCAGTGAGGCTGTTGTTTCAAACTCATGTATATCAGAAAAATCAAAAGTTTTGGAAATCACTTTTGCCTCTGCAAAAATATTCGCCAAAGTTTTCTTCACAATTTTTGGCTCTGATGTCGAACCCGAGGTCAAAAATTCAATTAAAAAATCATTTTGGAGATTATCTTCTGCAATCTGATTACCTTCATAAAGGTTATCAATATAAAGCCCTTCTGCGTATTTCAATTTTGTTTTATCGGGGATTAATTGAACAGGTATATTCAAATACATACACGCAAAAAGATTAACTAAAAGAATATAAGAATCATCACCTGACAAAACCACCTTTTGTGGATTCTGAGCTTTTATATACCCTGCTTGTTTTTGAGCAATTACCTTGAAATCCTCATACAATATAGGTTTGCCGGAATGTATTATAAAAACAGAATTATTTTTCAAGTCTTAATCTCCTTTTATACCAAATTCTTATCGGGTATTCTACCAAGAAGGTTATACCTACCAAGAAATAAGATATACAACCATTATATAATGCCCAAAAAGTATTGTTCACATACAATGTCACAACTGACAAAATAAAATTTATCCCTGTAACGACAGTCCAAATCCAATTAAGCTTCTTTGTGTATAATACCAATTTGAGAGGTAATTCACCGTCAAGTTTTTCGGCTATTATTTGAATAACAGGCTTCTTTTTGAAATTTGACAGCAAAAAACACGCAAAAAAGAAGAAATTAATAGCTACAGGATAAAATTTCAGAACAGTTATTTTTGTAAAATAGAAACAAAAAATAACAACTAGCATCAACATTATAGGTAATATTGGTTTAAGTTTTGACATAATTATTCTTGCAACAATTTTTCAACAGCATTAACAACATCAGCAACTGTTCTTATTTGTTTAAACTCTGCAGGTGAAACCTTTTCCTTTTTGGTTGTTGTATTCTTACAGCCAAATCTACAGCATCAACACTGTCCAATTCCAAGTCCTCAAACAAATCTGCATCTAAAACAACATTCTCGGGAACAATCTCAAAATCATCAACAAGAATACCTTTTAAGATTTCAAATATATCATCTCTTGTTATATCAGCCATTAATTTTTGACCCCACATAATCTGCCAAAGTGTTTACAGAATAAAAATACTTTGAATTTTGTTCTTTATCAGAATCCATAGACAGCTTGTATTTCTTTTGAAGCGCCATTCCGATTTCCAACGCATCAATAGAATCTAAACACAAGCCATCGTTAAAAAGAGGTTCATCGTCTTTTATATCATCAACTGTAATATCTTCCAAATCCAAAGATTTGATTATTAATTCTTTTATTTCCTTCTTCAATTCCATACCTTGGTTATACTATAAAATTGTGAATTATTCAACAATTATCAGACATTATTTAAACATCTCAATTACTTGAGAAAATGTTGATTTAACCTTGATTAAAGAGGTTGTATTCACATATCTTGTATAATTAACAAAACAATATATAGCAGAAGCTATTAAACATACAAATATCAATACTCCAAACATTCTAAAAGCTCTTAATACTGCAGATACAGGTAATCTGTTTTCTGTTATCATTGTCGGTGAATTGGCTAACAAAGTATCCATAACTTCTTCTGTAGATTTGTTTTTTATACTTTCTATATCAGGCTCTTTAGGTGAATTAAACAATTTTTCTAAATTCGCTCTTGCACATTCAAGTTTGAAGTTTTCGGAATCAGATGACGCAATTATTGTTTCTCTCGATTGGATAAAAGCGTCTGCAAGTTCTGAAATCTTTGTAATATCTTTTTCAATTTCTTGTTTGATAATATCTTCTTTTTCAACAATTTGTGAGAATATTTTTTCAGAGTTCTCAAATTTTAACATCTCTTTTCGTAAATATTCAGAAGAAGCTAACAATTTAAAGAATTCAACCTTATCAGACAATTCACCTTCTAAATATTGAACAATTTTTATTCGTTCTTTTTTCAACGATTCAATATCTTCTTGTATTTTTTTTGTTTCAAAATACTTTTTGATATCTTCAAACAGTTTAAATTCAGAAGTATGGAAATAATAATTTTCACTATCAGAATTTGCTTTGTTAATATTTTTGACAGGCAAAAACCCTTCCAATTTTGCAGTTGATAAATCATCTGAAAGTCTTATAAACATAAACAAATCACCAAGAAGCCCATAACGTTCTTGTTTTTTAGCAACAAAATACTTATAATCACCAAACGCATATCTTACAGAGATTTTGCACCCATTTACATACAGTTCGGAGATATCCCAACGAGATAGAACTGACGGAATATTTTGTAATACAGAGGAATCATCTGTTTCTATACCAAATTGAGATAAGAGTTTTTTACCTGCCAACGCTACAACAAGATTTGCAACCATTCTGCAACGCAAATTTGTATTGACAACCGAAGAACATTTATCCCATATCGGATAAAATTCTTCTTTTTTCAAGTCAACTATACTATCTTGAGATATCAGTTCCAACTTTTCTTCACTATTTTCCATACCTAACAATAATCTCATATTGTCAGTTTTTCTTCCACATATTTATAGAGGATATTGTAACAAAAAATTTACATTTACCTCGAAAGTGGCAAAAAACATGTATTTCAGGTTTTTATATACATGTGTAGATTATAAAATAACCCTTGGAGGTGTGTTATGATAGGTAACGTTTCATTTAGAAGTGGTGCATTAGATTCAGCAAGAGATATTCTTAATAATCCTCAAGCTCAACAAAAACCACAAGCTGCTCCGGCTCAAGAAGGACCTAAAGCAGATACATTTGTAAAACCTAAAAAGAAACATACAGCATTAAAAGTAATTGGTGGTTTAGTAGCAGGTCATAAACTAGGTGGCTTTAAAAAGCTTGCTGATGCAGCAGCTAAAGATGGCGCTGGTACAATTACTAAATGGACTGACAAAGCTGTAGCAGGAATGAAATTAGACAAAGCCGGTGAAACTCTAACTAAATGGGGTGAAGCTGGTATTAATGCAGTAAAAGGTTTATTCGGTAAAGGCGAAAAAGTCGCAGAAGATATAACTGAAGCAACTGCATAAAAAATAACCACAACACCTACAAGATAGATTTAATATAAGGCGACAAGTATTTTGTCGCCTTTTTTAGGTTGAAATATACAAAAGTTTCTCTTTTACAAATTGTTAAGCAAGATTAGAGAACTAGCAAAAAATATTTTCACATACGTTAATATAAGCGTGAGTTTAAAAAGAAAGGATTTAAGATGTTAGGTATAAACAATTCAATCAACAATTCCAACTATAGAAACAATAGCCCTAAATTTGGTATGGCAATTAAACTTGATTCATCTGCAGTACCAGTTATCAAAAAACAAGCTGCAAAAATGAGAAGTATTGAAAAATACAATTTCTTATCATTAATAAGACAAAACGTAGAACACCAAGTAGACAATCCTGTTGATATTATCATTAGAAAAACTAAGTTTCGCAAAGCTCTTGCTGCAGAAGTTGTAGATTCTAAATTCGGACAAGAAATGGGTAAACTAAAAAACAAAATATTTACACAACCTTTCAGAAAAAAAGACGGGAATTTGAAATTTTTAGATGATGCAACAATTCATGCCAACAAGCTAAATGAAACAAATAATCAAGTAAGAGAATTGGTTGATAGTATTCCAAAAGCTACAGTGGAAGATTTTGGGAAAAAAGTAAAACCTGATACAAAAAATTCATAACAATAAAAAAGCGACTCATTAGAGTCGCTTTTTTATTGATTATTACCTCCTGTTCCTCCTGCACCACTTGTTGGAGTAGGTGTAGGATTAGTTTCTCCGTTATCTTCCGGAGGTTCAACTGTTGCATCTTTAACTACTTTTATATTTTCTTTTGAATTATTTAGCGCAACACCATTATCTTTTGCGATAGCTTGCGCCAATTTGTCAGTTCTTTCTGACATCTTAACAGTCATTTCACCTTGTTCTATTGCCTTTGTAGCTGCTTTTCTTCTAGAACCTTTAAACTGCCACCATTTTGTATGACTTTTTAGCTCCTTACCCAGTTTGGTTGTTTCTTCTCCATACTGTTTTGAATCTTTTGCATCATCAATAGCTCCGTAAAGCACATCTTGTATAGACTCGAATGAATCATCTATATCTGCAAGTTCATTTGATGTGCCCTCATGCAAGGCTTGGTAGAATCTTACACTGTCTTTGAAGCCTTTATTACTGCTAAATATTTTGAAAGATGACATTATCTCTTTATTAATTTCTTCAAATGCCTTTGACACCTCAGAGGTATCAACTCCACTTGTTTGATCATCTGTCGGAACTTGTTGAGTATATGGAGCCATTTGAGTTATATTTTGCAAATCACGAGTTTCTTTTTGCACAGACAAATCCGTAAAAATTTGGCACTGTTCTTTCAAACTCATTCCTTGTTCTTCAAGAGAGGCTTGATAAGCAACTGCATCATTTTCTTCTGCACCTTGACCGTTTGGGTTTGCCTTTTCATAAGTATCTTTACCATCAGGATTTTCTTTTGCCCAAGTAAGTATTTCAGCAGGAACAGTTTCACCATTCTTTTCTGCTTCAATAATTTCTTGTGCCGTCATTTTGGTATAATCTTTTTTGCCACCGTCTGTTGGTTGAACATCACCTGTCGTAGGGGTGATTCCGTTTGCGTCTGATACACCTGATACTGCTTGTACAGCCATTAAATACTCTCTTTCAAAATAATTTCACTCACAAATAAAAAGTATTTTTGAAAGAAGTAATTTCACAATATAAAAATGTCGTTACAAAACTAAATATTTTCAATGATTTGATTAGCAACTTATTTAAAATATCATTATTTTACGCAGATTTTAACTTAATGTCATATTTAAATCCTAAACCATTCAGCAACTTAAATGCCATTTCAAGATGTGGTTGTTTATAGCCATTTACAATTTCAGACAGATTACTACGATCAATACCTAAATCTTTTGCCAATTTAGATATTGCCCCCCTACCACTTGTTTTTATACGAACCTTAACAACATCTGTAAGACACCTAATAAACGTATCAAGATTGCCATCTTCTAAAAAATCATTTAAAGTTATTTCTAACCATTCTTTTTGATATTCAACATCTTGTAATCTTTCCAAATGGTCATCTTCCCATTTTGGAGCATTGGCTATATAATTTTGTAATTTATCTTGATTTAGCATATTACGAGTTCCTTTCAACGAAATCTCTAAAATATTCATTACATTGTTGGATTATTTGTTTTTGGGTTTTCTTATCTGACCCACCAACAAATAATATTATCATATCATTAACATCATAGTAGTAAATTCTATAACCTCTACTAAAATCCATACGTAATTCAGAAAGTTCAGACTTTTGTAAGGGTTTATAGTCACCATATAGCCCACCTCTTAGTTTATCTATTCTTTTTTCAATCCTTAACTGAATTGATTTATCAAGAGTATTAAACCATTCACTATATGGACATTTACCACTTTCAGTATAGTAGTATATTATCTGTTTTTCCATAATGTTTCTTACTATTATTATAGGTCAAGCCTACAAATAATTCAACCCTATGAATTCATTATTTTTTATACTAAATATTTTCTACAATTTGATTAGCAACTTCTTCTGCAGAATATTTTTCTGAAAGTTTTGATTTAACCTCACCTAAATCAGAAATTCTTTCATTACGAATGCTTGTATCATACAAATTCTTTTCGGTTTCTTCTACTATATTTTTAACGGTACATTTATCTTGTGTAAGTTCTGGAACAGTAACCTTGCCCAAAATAATATTTGGAAGCGAAACCATTTTGATACAGCGAACAAGCAAGTAAATAAAATAAAATAACCAAGGGCCTTTGTATGCAATAATCATAGGAACCTGATACAAAGCAGCCTCTAGGGCAACTGTACCTGATGCCAATATCAAAGAATCTGAAACGCTCAACAATGCTTGATTATTGCCTTTTATCACTTTAAAATCTGTATGCTTCAAATATTTGTTATAAACTTTATCAGACAAATTTGGAGCATGAGATACACAAAACTGAATATCTGAATGATTTTCTCTCAATTTTTCACCAGCTTTTATAAAAACTTTCATCAAATTATGAAGTTCAAACTCTCTTGACCCTGGGAAAATTGAAACAAGTTTTTTATTTTTATCAAGTCCATATTTTTCAAAAAAATCATCTCTATTAGCTTTTTCAGGTAACTGTTTAACCAATGGGTGTCCACAATAATGAGTTTCTATTCCATAAGACTTATACATTTCAACTTCAAAAGGAAAAATACATAACACTTTATCAATATTTTTCTTAATTGTATTGATTCGCCATTTTCTACTTGCCCATACTTGCGGTGGAATATAATAAAAAGTCTTTATCCCTGCACGTTTTAAAATTTTTGAAACACTTAAATTAAATGCACCATAATCAATTAATAAAACCATATCAGGTTTAAAATCTTTTGTAATATAATCTACAACTCGTTTACCCAAAGAAATATGGTCTATAAGTATTTTAGGAGTTAAACCAACCACTCCCATTTTTGATTGATTAGTAAAAAGTTTTACTCCTGCAGATTTTAGATTTTCACCACCAATGCCTTCTATTTCAAGAGAAGGATATTTTTGTTTCAAAATCTCTGCAACTCTGCCGGCATGAATATCACCCGAATAATCACCTGTTATAATAAATAATTTTTTCATTATACCGCCATAATTACAATATTATGTTTATCTGCATATTTTATAACAGCTTCTTGGTCAACAATAATTGTTTCACCAGCTTCAACAGCAATCAAACTTGCTTTGTATTTACGCATAGTTTTTAATGTTCTTAAACCAATAGCCGGAATATCAAATCTCTTATCTTGATTTGGTTTCGCAACCTTAATTACACAAGCATCTTTTTTAGCCAATTTACAACCTCGTCTGATACATCTGTCAGTACCTTCAATCGCCTCTACTGCCATAATCATCTTATCCTTGATTACAACAGATTGCCCGATATCAAGTTTGCCTGTTTCTTTTGCCAACCAATAACCATAATTTACATCTTCTGCCTGTTCTTTGGTAGGTTGGAACTTACCCAAAACTCCTGAAGGTATCATCAAGTTTTTGATAAATGTAGTTTGGTCAATAATAGTAATCCCAATATTTTCAAGTTCTTCTATCAACATCAACATTACTTTATCATCATTCAAACGAACAGCCCGTTTTATAAAATCCAAAGCCTTTGAATCAAATTTTGGACGTTTTAGAATAATACCTTTACTAACCTTACCTAAAAATGTAAGTTGTTTTATCCCTTCTTCCTTCAAAACTTTTTCTATTTTCAAAGCCTCTCCAGGGCAGAAAGAATAAACCTTAGAGCAGTATTTTTTTAAATCTCTGTAATTATCATTAGAAAGAGATATAGCAACAACCTCAAAACCATTTTCTTTAGCATACTGCGCCATTTTTACCGGTAATAATCCATCACCTGCTATTAAACCTTGTTTTTTTTCAAGTGTAATTGCCATTTTTTCTCCCTTACATAAGTTCCATAAATGTGTATTCGTCGTCTATTTCAAGTTCTGTAACAGAACCTTTTTTGTCAGGCAAAATCATTGTAATTTTACCTTGATTAGACTTCTTGTCGTGTTTCATTATATCAATTAATTTTTCTCTATCAAATTTATGTTTCAAAGGTTTGAAACCGTATTTATCAAACAAATCAAACGCAAGATTATAATAAGTCTGATTAATCATCTTAGTTTCTAAAGCATAATCAAACGCAAACATCATACCATATACAACAGCTTCACCATGAGTAAATTTTCTAAAATTGGTAATTGTTTCTAATGCGTGTCCCAATGTATGTCCAAAATTCAAGACTTTGCGTAAACCACTTTCGGTTTCATCTTTTGTAACAACTGATATTTTTAATTCCAAACAAATCTTTATTAATCTTTCAAGCAGATTCATATTATTATCAAGAATCCTATCTGCAGCAATAGACAAAAACTCTATCAACAAATGAGATTTGTCAGCTTTACAACTAGCCTCTATAAATGCATATTTCAAGATTTCGCCGAACCCTGACAACAACTGTCTTTTATCAAGAGTAAAAATAAAATTCAAATTAATAAACACCATACTTGGTTGATAAAAAGCTCCAACATAATTCTTTGCATTAGGCAAATCTAACCCTGTCTTGCCACCGACAGAAGAATCTACAAATGACAACAAGGTAGTCGGAACTTGGATAAACTCAATTCCTCTCATATAAGTAGCAGCAACAAAGCCTGCCAAATCTCCAACAACTCCACCACCTATAGCAATAATCAAATCTTTTCTTGATAAACCTAAAGAAACAGCTCTCTCTACAATCTTTAAGTAATTTTTCATATTCTTTTGGTTTTCACCGTCTTTTAATATAAACAATTCGTTTTCAGGAAAACTTAAGTCCTCTTTGTATAATTTATAAACTTTTTTGCTGATAACAATCAAACGACGACGGCCTACTGATTGCTCATTCAGTTTTTTTGCCCAATCACGAATAGAATCCTTTTCAATATAAATCGGATATGATTTTATATTTTCCTGTGGTATTTCAACTAATAACGAAGGTTTCATTTCCTCTCCTTAGCACTTCTTTCGCAACCTGTTCTGAATTTAATAATGTTGTATCTATTATATAATCAGCTTTTCTATAATTCTTATCCCTTTTCTCTAACAATTCATTAAAGATACTTTCAGGATTTTCACAGTGTAGCAACGGTCTACCACCCTGTGTTTTTATTCTATCATATAAAACTTGAGAAGGGGCATATAAATAAAAAACTTTACCAGAATTTAATAAAACTTTGCGATTTTCAGGATTTTCAAAAGCTCCACCACCTGTTGAAACAATTTGATTATCATTTTGACAAACAGATTTTATAACATCTGATTCTATTTGCCTGAATCCATCTTCCTTGAACTGAGCAAAAATTTCGGGTATAGATAAGTTTGCACTATCCTCTATCAAGTTATCAATATCTTGAATAGTAAAACTATCAAGCAACTTAACAAGCTCTTTTGCAACGGTTGATTTGCCTGCTCCCATCATACCAACAAGGATAATATTATTTCCCTTCATAGTTATGTTTTATTTCCTTTATACTATCCCCACCGAATTTCTTTAAAAATTCATCAGCCAAAACTATTGCAACTCTTGCTTCTGCAACCACTGCACATGCAGGAACAGCACAGGTATCAGAGCGCTCAAAATGAGCTTGGGTTTGAGAATAATCTAACAAATCAACTGTCGCAAGTGGTGTTCTCATTGTCGGAATAGCCTTCATCGTACCTTTGACAACAACGCTTTCACCGTTTGTCATTCCACCTTCTATGCCACCGGCATGATTTGTTTTACGATAAATTGTCTTACCTTCTACAAAAACTTCATCGTGCATTTTACTGCCGGATAATCTTGCAGCCTCAACTCCTGCACCGATTTCAACAGCCTTGACTGCAGGAATACTCATAACTGCTTGCGCTAACAAACCGTCTATTCCTCTATCCCAATGTACATGAGAACCTAAACCTACAGGCAAATTTCCAAAGATAACCTCAAACTTGCCACCTAAAGTATCACCTCTTTGTCTAGCATCGTCAATAGCATCTTTCATTTTTTCTGTTGTGTATTTATCAAAACATCTTAGTTCTGATTTTTCAGCACATTCTTTTATCAAGGTGTAATTATCTTCTTCAATATCAACGCAAACCTCTCCGATTTGTGTAACATGAGAAAAGCCTGTTATACCGAACTCTTTTAGAAATTGTTTGGCAACAGAACCCACAGCAACCTCTATTGCAGTTTTTCTAGCACTTGAACGCTCTAAAACATCTCTTAAATCTTCAAGATTATATTTTATAGAACCTGAATAATCTGCATGACCGGGGCGAACCTTAGTAAAAGATTTCTCAGCGACTTTTCGTAACACATCAACATCGTTGAAATTAAGCTTTTCGGTACTCATTGGAAGTTTCCAGTTTTCAAA